>DASUGI010000152.1:0-16076 GCA_036274115.1 Verrucomicrobiia bacterium | reverse complement strand
CGAGGGGTGTTTGAAGAACTGGACCAGTGGATCCGGCGGAAACTGCGCTGCCTGGAATGGAGAAAGTGGAAGCGTGGCCGGACGCGGCGCAAACGATTGATCGCCCTGGGACTGGACGGGAAGGTAGCCCGCGCCAGTGCCGTCAATGGCCATGGACCATGGTGGAACTCGAATGCATCACACCTGAACGCCGCTCTTCCAACCTCCTATTTTCGGCGAATGGGGTTGACCCTGCTCCGTGAGGAAGTGGACTGGCAGACTGCGCTGCGAGCAGCGAGGTCTTAATGAACCGCCGTGATACGGAACCGTACGTCCGGTGGTGTGGGAGGACAGTGAGGTTCTAACCCTCACTTCCTACCCGATGGTGAGAGCTTTCTTAGCGTCGTCGCCGCCGGCCCGGGGCGAAGTGATAGCCACCGCGAACGCGCACCGCTCGCGCGCTGCCAGCATAACCCCGCGGCTGCCCCGGCTTGTCTTCTTCAAACAAGGCGGTGTAGCGGTAATCAAAGTTCTCAAGCCTCACGCGGGGGATCTTTTGTCCGATGAATCGCTCGATGGAAAAAACGTGGTTGGAATCCTCGGCCACCATGAGTGTAAAGGCGTCGCCGGTGGCTTCGGCTCGGCCCGTCCGGCCAATACGATGGATGTAATCCTCAGGGTGATGCGGCACGTCGTAGTTGATAACGTGACTGACATTGCTGATATCCAGCCCGCGCGCGGCGATGTCCGTGGCCACCAGGACTTCGTAACGGCCATCCCGAAAGCCCTTCAGGGCCTGCTCGCGTTCGCGCTGAGTCCGATTGGAGTGAAGGACCGCCACCGGATGATTGTTGCGTTTTAGCAAATGGGCGACGCGGTCGGCCCCATGCTTGGTTCGACAGAAGATAATCACGGACTCGTAGTGAATTCGATCCAGCAAGGCAAGAAGCAGATCCGTCTTTTGCGTATCGGAAACCGGGTAAATGACGTGTTTGACGGTCTCGGCGGGCGAACGGCGCGCGCCGATTTCGATCGTCGCTGGATTCTTCATCGCCCATTGAATGAGCGTTTCAATGGCCGGTGGAATGGTAGCCGAAAACAACGATGTCTGGCGCTGGCGTGGGCATTTCTCAACAATGCGCCGAACGTCGGGCAGGAAGCCCATGTCCAGCATCCGGTCGGCCTCATCCAGAACGAGGTGCTGGACGTGATCCAATTTGCACGTTCCCTGTTCCAGGTGATCCAGCAATCGTCCGGGGGTCGCCACGAGGACATCCACCCCGGCTTTCAACGCCTCGTTTTGGCGGCCATAACCCACGCCGCCAAAGACCACGGCAACCCGCAAATCGGTAAAGCGAGCAAAATCGCGGATAGCCGTTTCCACCTGGGCCGCCAACTCACGGGTTGGCTCCAGTACCAGCAGGCGCGGCGCCGGCTGATGGCTTTGGAGTCGGGAAAGAATCGGCAAGGCAAAGGCAGCGGTTTTCCCGGTGCCCGTTTGTGCGCTGCCAATGACATCTCGCCCTTCGACGATCAACGGAATGGCCCTCAATTGAATCGGGGTGGGATCGACATAACCCATCGCCTTGACCCCTTCGACGATTGCGGGTGCTAAGCCTAATTTACTAAACGGCATGAGGCATTGTCCGGGAAAACGAATCGATTGTCGAAGCGGAAGTTAAGGCTGCAAGATGCAACCGGCAGCGACGGCAAGGCGCAAGCGGGCCGGCCATTGAGCGGCTTTTCCAGCCACACCCATCAGCAAGTGGGAAAATGCCCCACATGCAAAGCCGAGACCATGCCGGGACCTTCAGGAAATGACGGCAACCGTAATCCAGCATGACTCGCTGCCAGCGGTGCTGGCGGCGCCCGGGCGCGCGTCCGACCTTCCAGCGCAATTGGACGCGTACGGCTGGCTGGTCGGAAGCTGGGATTTGGAGGTATTCTATTATTGGGCCACGGACGTTTCCGGGCAGGGCATCAAAGGTGAAATGCACGCAGGCTGGGTGCTGGAGGGTCGCGCCGTCCAGGACGTTTGGATCATGCCGCGTCGTTCGGATCGGACCACGCAACCCGACAGGAGGTTCAACATGTATGGCACGACCTTGCGTGTCTGGGACGCAACCATTCAAGGCTGGCGCATCACATGGCGGAATCCCGCTGGTGACCATCATGAAGAACAAATTGGCCGTCGCGTCGGCAAAGACATCGTGCAGCTTGGTTCGCGTCCGGACGGAACGGAGACTCGCTGGAAGTTCGTCGAGATTACAAACGATTCATTCCACTGGCTGGGAGAATCGCTGTCACCCGGTAGCAAGAATTGGAAGCTGGAAGGAGAATTCCGCGCCCGGCGAATGGATTGACGCCCCACCAGGCCTGCTGCCAGCCCATCTATTTCTTCATTGGCGGATACTGGTCGAACTTGGGGATGGCTGAATCCATCTGGTCCCACGGTTGCGCGTCGCACACAAAGAAATCCATCTGCGGCCGAAACCAGCTCGGATCATCGAGGCTGCCAACCGTGATGCCCACAAATCGGCCGGGCCGTTGATCGTTTTCGCCACCAGTAATGCGCGAGCCACACTCAGGACAGAAACCCCGTTTGTGTTTGCCGCCCGACAGGCTGGGGGTGAAGTGATACTTCAATTCGCCTTTGGTCAGCCGAAACGCCGAAGCCGGCACGAGCAGGCCGGCCACGTGGCCGCCCCCGGACACCTGCTGGCAATCGCGACAGTGACATTTGAAGGTCATGATTGGCTCGGCGGTGCATTCGTAGCGAACCGCACCACAAACGCAACCGCCGGTGAATGGAACGTTGACGCTCATACTTGGACAAACTGGAGGCGCTAGTTCCAGTTGTCGAGTTTCACGTCGTTGGGATACGGAGCGCCCTTGCCGGTTTCGAGCAGCGCCTTGAGGCTCATGAGAAAGACTGCCCACTTGGTGCTGCAATGATGCATGAACTCCACCGGCTCTTTCCAACCCTGGTGTTTGAACAGGACGATGGTGTAATCACCGTCCTGTTTGAGATCGAAACTGACCTTCGTGCCAATCCATTCCTCCGGACCGTCAGCCACCTGCCAAAGCACGCGCTCGTTGGGCTTGAGTTCAAGCACCTTCATGTCAAACCCACCGCGTTCTCCGAAACGGAACTTGAGCACCCCACCCACTTTGCTTTCTCCCGTGGTGTTGTCCGTCCACCAGGCGGAAAGACCTTCACAAGTGGTCAACGCCTTGTAGGTATCCTCCGGCGACGCCGCTTTGATTCCGACACGATGCAGAATGTCTGGCATAGGAACTCCTCGCTTGAGTGGCTGATGTCCCCGAGTGCTTACGACTTCACGCGCTTGAGCGTGGTCGGCTTCTCGGTCTGTGCCTTGCCGTCAATGATCGCCTGGCAGCTCGTGGTGATCGTGTCGGCGTCATCGAACGTGATGCGCAACGCGTGCATGTGTGATTCCTTCGATGGATTGATGCCGCAGGTCGCATCGAAGTCGAACTGGAGCGTCTTCGCGTCAACCGATTTGATCTTCATGCTCGGGCGATTGCCGAGGACACAATAATGCGTCATGGCCAGCTTGCCATTCTGGTCATAATACATCGTGACCATTTCGTTGGGTGTGCCGGCGAAGACCCGTTCTTCCAGCACGCTCCCGGCCGCGAGCAGCCGATACTGAATGGTCATGTCCATCGGGCCCTGACCCATGTCGCACTTGCCGGCCCATGAACCGACAAGCGTTTTCATGCGCTCCAATTCCGGAGAACCGGATTTGGCTTTCGCGGATTCGCCGGCGTTTGTGCCAAGCGACGCTGCCAGGATTAATGCGGTGAGGAGGCTTGTGATCTTTGTTTTCATAATCGTTCGTTGTTGATGGTTGTTTGTTGTTTGCAACTTCATCATCACAACGAACGAGCCACCGCGCTCAGGACAATTATTTCAGCCTACTTTGCCGGGGATGCTTACCATCCAGCCTATGCCGAACTTGTCTTCTAACATGCCAAAGCGCGGCGACCAAAAGGTTTTGGTCAACGGCATGTTCACCTTGCCACCTTCGGCGAGCGCATTGAAATAACGGTCCGCCTCGGCTTCGGTCGCCACGGAGAGCGACAGTGAGAAGCCGACAAAACCCTTCGCTTCCGGGCCGCAGCCGTCGGACGCCATCACCGTCGTCTGACCGATCTTGAAACTGGTGTGCATGATTTTGTCTTCCCAATTCGGCGGCATCATTCCGGGCGGCGGCGGCTCGGGACTTTCCTTGAAGCGGATGGAAAACTCCACCACCACGCCGAGGGCTTTCTTATAGAACTCAACGGCCTCCGCGCAGTTGCCGTTGAAGAAGAGATACGATTGGACCAATGGACTGTCTGCTTTATTGCTCATGATGTTTGTTATTTGTTTTGGTTTGCAGGTTTATTTCTACGACATATGGTGAGGTTACTTGCCGGCAAAAACGCTCCGGTCGCGCGGTTGCGACTCGGAGCGCTGCAGTTTTCTGATTTGATCAGATCTCGACGATCGCCTTAAACCCGCCGTAGAGCATGCGCTTGCAATCGAATGGCGTGTCCTTGGGATCGCACATCTCGGCGATGCGCGGGTCTTTCATGACTTTCTTGTTCACGGCATCCCGATGCGCGCGGGATTTGTAAACGATGTAAGAGAAAAACACCGTCTCGCTGGGCTTGATTTTGAGGCCTTTGGTAAACGACAGGCAGAACTTGGCGTCCAGGTCGTCACCGACACATTCCTTATAGTCGAGCGCGCCGTATTCCTTCCAAATCTTGCTGGCCTTCTTCGCCATGGCAGTGTAGGCAGCGAGTTTCTTCTTCGGGACCGGGATAACGAATCCATCTACGTAATTGGGCATAGCTCAGTTCCTGGTTGAGAGTTGATGGTTGATTGTGAAAACCGATCAGGCGTGGGCGAGCTGTTCCTTCGAGACCAGTTCGTCTTTAATTGGACATTGCGGCGCGATGGGGCGGACTTCGACACGGATGCCATACGGCAAGCCGGGGCACTGCTGCGCGATGGCCACCGCTTCGTCCATTGTTGATACGGTAAGGAGAAAATAACCGCCGATGGTTTCCTTGGATTCCGCGAACGGACCGTCCGACACAACCTTGTTTTTGCCGGAAACGATTTTTCCTTCACGCTCCAGCGGATTACCGCCGGCGCATTTGCCTTCGTCCTTCAGGCGATTGAACCACGCCATCCAGTTGTCGGCGACTTGCTGCATTTGTTCGGGCGAAAGACCTTTATACCAATCCGTGCCGCGGAAGATGATGAGGTAGCCGTTGTTTGATTGTGTGCTCATAAATTTTGTTGAGGGTTGAGAGTTGAAGGTTGAGAGATCGAGAATCAGGCGTGAGCGGGTTGTTGCAGTTGCCTTAGCCTGGCGTCCAACGGGCAATCGTCACTGATCGGACGAACCTCGATGTGGGTGTTGTAGCGCAGGCTCGGGCATCCTTTGGCAATGGCGATGGCTTCCTCCAGGGTCGCCACGTCCAGCACCAGCGTGCCTCCGATGACTTCCTTGGACTCAGCAAACGGTCCGTCAGAGATAATTCGCTTATTGTTGCCGGAAACAATCGCGCCTTGCCGGCCCAGCGCCAGACCACCCTTTACTTTGCCTTGGGCGACCAACCCGTCCACCCAGGCTTTGTTTTGTTGAACAACTTTCTCGAGTTCTTCGAGGGAAAGGTCGTTGTACCATTCATCGCTGCTCGAGAGCAGCAAGTATCCGTTCTGGTTTGAGATGTTCATTGCTTCGAAACGGTGTTGATTATGATAGGGCAAATGAGTCTGGAGAATAGGATAAATTACGTGGCTTTTTCTTACGCCCGGCCACCGATGCGTTGTTCTCGGGTTTGTGTTTTTTCCGCTTTGCTGGTGTTTTCATCAGTCCTTTCATCGTTGTCGTCATTCGTTCAATAAGACGACGAACGAGCGTGCGCCCGCAGGACAGAATTCAGAGAAAAATTTCACGCCCGTTTCGCGCTCACCCCACTTTCGGCAGTTCGATCCAGAACCGACTTCCTTTGCCAGGCATTGATTCCAATCCCACTAAACCGCCCATACGCTCAATGCCTTTGCGCACAATGGACAGTCCGATCCCCGTGCCGACATAACGGGCGCCATGGAGCCTCTCGAATACCCGGAACGCGCGCTCCCGCTGGTCGGGGGCAATCCCGATTCCGTTGTCTTCGATCCACAGCCGCGCCAACTCCCCACGGTCTTCCGCCCAAAAGCGAACCCGCGGCGTGACGCCAGACGCGACAAATTTGAGCGCATTACTCAGGAGATTGGCGAGGCATTGCCCGAGCGTCGCTTCGTGCGCGCGGACGGTCGGCAACGGTTCAACCGCCTCAACCTGGGCCCGGGTGTCATTAATCTGCGCATGGCACTGGAACAACGCGGCCTCCCAGGCTTTGTGAACGTCCACGGGCAGCAGTTCCATCTCCGAGCGAGCCGTCCGGCCATAGGCGAGCAGGTCCATCAACAACTTGTCCATGAACTCGGACGAACTCTGAATCCGCCTGAGCAGGTCCTGCGCGGTCTCGTCCAGTTGCGCCGCGTAGCCATCCATCAGCAACTGCGAGAAGCCGGACATGGAGCGCAGTGGCGCCCGAAGGTCATGGGCGATCGAGTAAACGAATGCCTCCAACTGTTCATTGGTAGTGCGCAAGTCGTGGGTGCGCTCGGCGACAATCCGCTCCAGATTCGTGGCGTGCTCCTGCAAGCGCGCCCGGGCGTCGGCCAATGCTTCCTCTGTCAGCTTGGCCGCGGTCTCGTCGCGCACGACTTTGGTGAACCCAATCAGTTCCCCGGCTTCGTTCCGCAAGCCCGTCGTGGCGCCGGCAGCATAAAAGCGCGTGCCATCCTTGCGGCGCATCCAGCGATCATTGCTCGCCGTCCCCGTCTCCGCTGCCTCCTGCAACTCCTTCAACGGAACATCGGCTGCGACATCCTCGGGCGTAAAAATGATCGACGTGATCTCCTGGCCCAAAAACTCCTTTTCGGTGAAACCGAAAACCCGCTCGACCCCTTCGTTCCAGCTCGTGGGCCGGCCCTGGTTGTCGATGCGAAAGATGGCGTAATCCTTGACCTGCTCGACCAGGGTGCGAAAGCGATCTTCGCTCTCGCGCAATGCGGCTTCCCAGCGCTTACGTTCCGTAATCTCCTCGGCGACGATGCCCACGCCCGCAATCTCGCCGCCCTTGTCGCGGAGCGGATACCAGCGTTCATCCCAGATCCGTTCCACGCCGGGGCGCGCGCGCGTTTCCCCGTGAAACTCAAACCGAGCCGGCCGGCCCGTGGCGAGCACCTGGTGCAACGCGTGCTCCGCCTGGTCCGCCAATGAAGGGATGACTTCACGAACGGTCTTGCCGATATGTTCCGCCATGGCCACTCCGTCAATCCGGGCCATGCGCTCGTTGACCCGGCGAAAACGCAGTTGCGTGTCCAGCGTACTCATGCCGAGAGGCGTGCTCTCATAGATGGCCTCCAGCTCGGTGAACCGTTGCCAGGCTCGTCTTTCACTTTCCGCCAGGCGCTCATCCGCCCGCTTGCGCTCGACCGCGAACCCCAGTTGCCGCGCGATGGTGAGCGCGAGGTTCAGCTCCTCGCGCGAGAGCGCATGCGGGAGATTATGATAGGCCATGAATTTACCGATTAACTTCCCGTTCACGACAATCGGGACGAACGCGAGCGCGCGGATCCCTTCGCGCCGGACAATTTCCTTCAAGGAATCGGAAACATCGCCGGTTTCGATATCCGCGATCCAGACCGGCTGCGGATCTTTCGTCTCGATCGTCCACGGGGCGTGTCCTTCCACGGCTTCCCGATACGATTGGGACAAGCCCCGCCAGGCGGCAAATCGCATTACGCCCTTCTCATCAAAAAACAAAACGGACGCGCGATCGCACCGGATGGCGCTGATGATGGCATCCAGGGCGGCCCGGTAAACATCCGTCAGTGAAGCGGCGCGGTTCAGTTGATCGGTCAATTGATACAAGGCGAGAAGCTCCGCCGCCCGCCGTTTCAACGAATCATCGGTGCGCTTTCGTTCCGTGATGTCGCGAGCAATCTTTGAAGCGCCAACCACCTTACCGCTCGCGTCCACGATCGGAGAGACGGTCAGGGAGATGTTCAGCAGGGCGCCGTTCTTGTGGCGCCGCACCGTTTCATAATGTTCCACGGGACGCCGGTGACGAACGCGATCCAGAATGACGGCTTCCTCACCCTGCCGGTCGGGCGGGATGATAAGTCCGATCGGCTTCCCGATCGCCTCTTCCGCGGTGTAACCAAACAGTCGCTCCGCGCCGTGATTCCAGGTAGTGACGATGCCGCGACTGTCCTTGCTGATGATCGCGTCCTCGGAGAATTCAACAATCGCTGCGAGCCGCGCTCTGGCTTCATCGGCGCGCTTGCGCTCCGTAATGTCGTTGAAGATCACCGCCACCCGGCAGTATTCAGGTGAGCCCACGCGGAAGGCAAACGCATCAAACCAGCGATGCAATGCCTCCAGGTGATCCTGAAACCGCACCGGTTCACCTGTCAACGCGACGCGGCCATAAATATCAAACCACTGCTGGTCGTGCGTTGGCAGCAGTTCCCGTATGGTTTTTCCGGGCGCGGCTGCCAATCCGGTGTGGCGCTCAAAAGCCGCGTTGACTTCCAGGAAGCGGTAGTCCACCGGCCTGCCCGCGGCGTCGAAAAGCACCTCCACCACACTGAAGCCTTCGTCAATGGAGTCAAACAGCGCCCGATAACGCGCTTCGCTCTCACGCAAAGCCTCTTCCGCGCGCTTGCGCTCGGTGATGTTCCGCTGCGTGCCCCACATGCGCAGCAGGCGACCCTTCTCAACGAGCCCGGTCATGCTGTTCGAGAAATAAACGGTATTTCCGGCCACATCCCGCTCGGCGGACTCGGTGTCAATAGCGCGATAGCCCGCTCGGATAATCGAAGCAACGTACTCGCGCGCCTGCGGCGAGTCGGGAAGCATGAAGTCCAGGCGCTTTCCGACGAGTTCCTCGGCTCGATTCAAGCCATACATTCGTGCCATGGCGTCGTTGCACTCGACCAATCGCCCATGCTGATAGGCCCAATCCACTTGCTGCTCCACCGGCAGGGAGATGTCGCCCGGCGGATCAAATTCCATCCGCCAGATTCCTTCCGAACTGTTGGCGATAAACGCACGATAGCGGTCTTCGCTTTGCCGAAGGCGTTCCTGGTCACGTCGTTGCTGTTCGAGCAGGTCGCGGACTTGGTATTGTCGGCGGCGCGAACGCAAGGCCACTTCCATGGAGCGGACGAGGGTGTTGGCCCTAAGCGGGCGCTCCAGCAAGGTGACGCTGCCAGCGGCTGTCGCTACGGAATCCAGTAATTTTTGGACCCGTGATTCTCCGCCCTGCGTCAGAATGACCAGCGGCAACTCGGACCAGGCGGGCTGTTTGCGGAGTGCTTCCAAAAGATTGGCGCGGCCGGGCAATTCGAGCGCTTCCTCGGTGAGCACCAGCGCACCGGCGTTGCTGATGACATGGCCACTCGCTTCGCTCCACTCATCCAGGATTTCGGCAAACCAGCCCCGTTCGCGGAGCAACGCGGCCATGGTCGCGGCATCCTGTCCGACCGGAGCGATGATGAGAACCCGTTCAGCTTGTTCAGTGGACGGCATCGGTCGGACTCAGGATTTGGTGTGCATCTCCGTGAAATACCGGTGTGCCTGATAAAATACCCTGAAACTCCTGCAAGGGCGGACCGACCCGAATGCCGCCGGTCTCCAGCCGGAACTCGCGAATGGTTCTCTCGTGCCGGCCACTGCGCTTTTTTATCACCGCAATAGCCTGCTTTACCGACCCGGCGGCTTCAAAGAATCGAAGGTTGACCACGGTATCAGCCAGATAACTGATGTCCACCGGGGCTTCAGCCGCGGCAAGCAACCCGTGCTGGGCGAGAATGAAAACCGTCACGACACCCTGTTGGTTGAGGTAAGAAGAGAGTTCGTGCAGTTGATTGTTGAGGTATTTCTCGCCCGGCATTGAATTGAGATATCCATTGAGGCTGTCGATCACGACCATTTTGCACCCGCTCCGCACGAGGCCAATGATTCGATTCGCAAACTCGCCGGGCGACAATTCCGCCGGGTCCACCTGTTGCACGATAATCTGTCCCTTGGCGAAAAGCTTTTCCATGTTCAGCCCCAGTTCTTCCGCCCGGGCCCGCAATACGTTCAGCGTTTCGTCGAAGGTGAAGAGGGCGCTAAGCTCTCCTTGCCGGGCCATCTGGACCGCGTAGTGCAGCGCAATACTGGTCTTGCCCGTCCCGGCCTGACCAAGGATCAACGTGGTCGTGCCATAGTCCAGGCCACCGCCCAGCAAGTCATCCAGTTCCTTGATGCCGCTGGGCCTCGGTTTGTGATCAAATCGGGCGTGATGCTCGGCTGCTACCAGTCGCGGAAAAACGCGCAAGCCGCCTTTGACAATGCTGAAGTCGTGAAACCCTTCGCGGAATTTAACGCCCCTCAGCTTGCGCACCCGCATACGCCGTCGCGTGATTCCGTAGTCAGGAGTGTCCTGCGCCAACTCTATGGCGCCATGGGCAATGCTTTGCACGTGGGGATCGCTCCCGATCCGCGTTTCGTCAGTGTTGTCATCCAGCAACAGGACGGTGCTCTTGTATTTCGCATACTCCTGCTTTAAGCTCAAAATGTGGCGCCGATACCTGAGCGGCGACTCCGCCATCAAACGAAACTCCGACAGCGAATCAAACACGATGCGCCGGGGCTGAAGCTTGCGAACTTCCTCAAGCAAGCGCTGACTCAGCTGATTCAGCTCCAACTCTGAAGAGTGAAAAATCGTCTGTGCTTCCGGCCTGGTGAGCACTTCCAGGTCCGATAGTTCGAGCATTGGCATTTTTTCAAGCGACCATCCATGCGACCTGGCGGTCTTCTGCAGTTCCCATCGAGTCTCGGAAAGCGTGATGTAGTAAACGGCTTCACCCCGGCGCATCCCTTCCAGCAGGAATTGGAGCGCCAGGGTCGTCTTGCCCGAACCCGGTTCCCCCTGGACCAGGTAAAGGCTGTTTCGCGGCAGCCCGCCGGCGAGAACATCATCGAGACCTTCAATGCCGGTCGGACAAATATCGCCGCCACCACCATTGTGCTGAACTGATTTTTCCTCGCCCATAAGCCAATGTTCCAGTTTCAATGGCGACGCCGGCCGCGAGTGTGGCTCATGTCGCTGCGGGCGAGCGCGTGAATGATTGAGCGCTCAACGCGGAGCGAAGCGCCGGTTGACTGGGCAAAACGGTAAAGCGATGCCATTGATGCATGGCCGCAACGAAAGACACCAGTTCATCCATCCGGCTTGGTTTTACGACATAACTGTTGGCTCCGAGCCGATAGGCCCGATGAACGTCCGCGTCGCGCGCCGAAGCTGAGAGAACATAAATAACCAGCTGACTGCAGTCGTCGTCCGTGCGCAGCCACTGCAGGAACTCAAAACCGTTCATCCGCGGCATATTCAGGTCCAGCAGCAGCAGGTCGGGGAAAGGATGCACCGCACGATCCGAAAACACCCCTTCGCCTTTCAGATAAGCGCGGGCGTCGATTCCGTCCTGCACCGAATATAACCGGCTGGTGGCCGCTGCTTTTTTGAACGCCTGTTCCAAAAGGAAGACATCGTTTGCGCTGTCGTCCACCACCAGGATGTTTGCCAGTGTATTCATCGGGACCGAACTGCCGAGTATTGCTTGAACATGAACTCTTTAAACGACAACAGCCACTGAGGACTTTACCCTATGCTCCGTTTTCGATTCAGAGCCGCTCGCGGCGCCAGGGATCACGTCTTCTTCAAACCACTGGAGGCAGGCTTTTCGGCGGCCCGCCGGCGCCGCGCCTGTTCTTCAAGGCGACCTTCAATGTGCCTTTGGGTTTCACGCGCGCCGTGCTGCCGCACTTGCGCATTGAGCGAGTCCAATGCTTCAGCCGCGGCCCGGTCGCTCCTTGCCGGCTGCCTTGGGGTAATGGCTTTCTTCATACAAGACGCTCGCTTCAGTTCGTTTCCACACGCCTGATTGTCCTCTCTTTCACGAATCAAGACATGGGGTGAATAACGGAGTTGCGACGAGTGGCTTGAGGGGGAGGTTCATCGATGATTGCGGCATTCTTATTCGCAACCGGTATTGAAAACAGCAACCCAACCATCCAAAACGGCCGTCATCGCGTGGACCAAATGGAAAAATGTCGCCATTACGATTTATGGCAGACGGATTTTGATCTGGTCCATGAACTGGGCATTACCTGCCTGCGCTACGGGATTCCCATCCACCGCGTGTTCACCGGCCCGGACAAATACGATTGGGACTTCAGCGACCTCACGTTCAACGATCTTCGGCGTCGCGACATCCTGCCCATCGCGGATCTCTGCCACTTTGGCGTGCCGGATTGGATCGGCAATTTCCAGAATCCCGATTTCCCCAAACTCTTCGCGCAGTATGCCGAAGCCTTCGCCCGGCGCTATTCCTGGATCCAACTCTACACGCCCGTGAACGAAATGTATGTGTGCGCCCTCTTCTCCGCGCAATTCGGCTGGTGGAACGAGCAACTGCAAGGCGACCCATCGTTTGTCACCGCCCTGAAACATATCGTCAAAGCCAACGTCCTCGCCATGCAGGCGATTTTGAAGGTGCGTCCGGACGCCATCTTCATACAAAGTGAGTCCTCGGAGTATTTCCACGCGGAGAATCCCGCCGCTATCAAGCCGGCGGAAATCATGAACGCCAGGCGGTTTCTCTCGCTGGACCTGAACTACGGCCGGCGGGTGGATTCCGAGATGTATGAATTCCTCATGGACAATGGCATGACCCGCGAGGAATACCACTTCTTCATGCACCATCATCTCAAGCATCACTGTTTGATGGGCAACGACTATTACATCACCAACGAACACCGCGTGTCCGCCGACGGCCACACTCGAGGTGCGGGAGAAGTGTTCGGCTACAGTGAAATCACGCGCCAATACTACGACCGCTATCGCCTGCCGATCATGCATACGGAAACCAACTTCACCCAGGGCCCGAATGGCGACGAAGCCGTTTTCTGGCTCTGGAAAGAATGGGCGAATCTGCTGCGCGTGCGCAATGCCGGCATGCCCGTGGTCGGCTTTACCTGGTACTCCCTTACCGACCAGGTGGATTGGGACCGGGCGCTGCGGGAGAACCGCGGGTTTGTCTGTGCCTTGGGCCTTTACGACCTCGACCGCAAGATTCGCCCGGTGGGCGAGGCTTACAAGCAACTCATCCACGAGTGGTGCGATGTGCTTCCGACTCAAAGTGTGTGTCTTCGCGTGCCGGTCGACATGCCGAGCGAACAACAATGGCCTAACGTACGCAAAGCCCGACGAGCGGCCAAGGTAAAGCATCCTGAGAAACCTGCTGAGCCAGCGGTGGCCGATCACGGCGGTTAAGAAGCGCGAGTAACGAGCGCAGAACCGGGCTGGAAACGGATGCCACAAATTAATTCCGCAGTGAGCGGAGGTTTGCTGGATCCGAAGCGGCTTACAGAGCCGCGCTCCGGTCGCTAGCGCGGCAACGCTGCGATCATCTGCTGCATTTTCGTCTCCGCTTGAGCGCGGGCTTTGGCGGCGAGCGCGCGCGCGGCAGCGAGATTCTTTCCCACCTGCACCAGGCGCTCGGCAATTTGCGCCCCGGTCGTATCGTCGATTTCGAACACCCAATCGCTCAGGCCCAGGTCGTACCACATGCGGCCCTTGCGCGTGTCCGTCGGCTGCCGCAGCAGCACCGAAGGCACGCCCGCCGCAATGCCCATGATTGGCGAATGCTGTTCGAAGCTTACCAGCGCCGCCGCCTGCGCATACACGCTGCACGCTTCCGCAGTGAGCCAATATCGATCCATCATGCGGACGTGCGATTGCACATCGGCGGGCAGCTGGTCGAAGAGCAACGTGCGGAGCCGCGGCACGGCGTAAGTCATCTCGGGCGTGAGCAGCACCGGCATTTTGATTTCCCGCACCCATGCGACGATTCCTTCGCGCAGCTTCACGTGATCTTTCTCCGCGAATTCCTCGTTCACTCGAATGCGCTCGGGATCGGGCTTGCGTGTGTCCGGGTGAATTTCCCAATACGGTGTCCAGCGCAGCCGCGGCGTGGCGCAAAGAAAGTTTCCTGGCTCCAACCGATGCTGCTTCAGCAACGCCGCAGCCCCCGCGTCATCGCGCAGATCGATGGCGAACGTTGCGTCCGGTCCGAAATCGATCGTCGGACCCTGAATGCCGCTCGCCAGCAACGCGCGCATCGAATCGGTGTCGCGCAGGAAAATGAACTCCGCGTCCGCGAGCATCTGCCGGTGCTTCTGAATTTCGTCGTCCCTCAGTGTAATGCCGCCGATGCCGTAGGGCTTGCGCGCCTCTCGCGCCAGGTTCAATTCCCTCACGCCAACCAATCCCGGTCCGGAGCCGTGGAGAAAGAAATCGCACTCCACGAGTGCCGCGGACTGTTCCGCCTTCGACATGGCGATCTTCAGCTTGGGAAATCTCCGACGCAAAATTGCTTCAACCCCATCGCCCACGCTGTTTGGCCACAGTGTCACCTCGGCATCCGGCCGATACTTCTCCAGCAAAGCCAACATGCCCGGCGTATGCGATGCATTTCGTCGCGCAACGATTTGTCGCGCAGAAATGGCCGACGATCCTTTGTGGAGAATACAGTATGAACGAGGATTTTCTCGAGCGATTGTGCCATGGCCCGCGATAATGCACGAAGGCAGATTTGATTCAACCCTTTCAGGGTTGATGAAATTGGTTTGGAAGATTTCCCAGGGTAGCTCGTTCCGAGCAACCCTGGGCTGAAGGATGGAATGCCTTCAGCATTCCGGTCAGCGTTTCCGACTCTGCAATCCCGAAGGGATTGAATCATTCAGCCCAGCGTTCGCGATGCAATCGCCTACGCTGGGTCTTGGTGGAATAAAATGATCAACCCTGAAGGGGTTGAATGGTGTGGCCATGGCGGCGGGCGCGGGTGATGCAACCCCGTTGGGGTTGGGAATTTCTTTTGGGGAACGATTACCCAGGGTAGGTGCTGCGCACCAACCCTGGGCTGAGTGATGGAATCCCGTTGGGATTCAGAAAAGGCGGCCTGCCTGCCAACCCAAAATCAAGTTAAGACACTCTCAGCTAGGAGGTCGGAGGAGGAAGGTCTTGACCTGCGACCAAATTTCACAGCATCGGCAGCGCAACGGAACAGGTCGTGTTCAAGCTGCGCTTTAGAAAAACGTATTGGCTCAAATCCTTGGGTGCGCAAGAAATCGTCACACCGGCGTTGCTGTAAGGACAAGCTCCCGCTGTCCAAGCCATCAGAGTAAATGACCCCCTTTCGATCTAGCGGCACAGACACCCAAACTGGATTCTGGGGCGTGCTTTCATCTTTGTCCCATACCATCTCCTCACCGTGGACATGTAACACTAACGGCAAATGTTCTTCTCCGTGTTCAAGGCCAATCTCGATGGTAAGGGTCGCCAAGCATCGGCCCGCCGACAGATGACAAATATGCCGCCCAATTTTTGACCCAAATGGATTCTTGCAACTCACCTCAACATCGAGATGAAGTTCCCGTGCGACGATTATGATGCCGAACAAGAGTTGTGCTGTCAGGTTATCATCAACCAATCGCAGAATCGTCAAAAAACTCCGAGGCCCGTCCAATACTCGATCTAATTCCTGTTGAAGATACGCGTTGAGAAATGCCGGAAGCGTAGTCGCGATTGCGGAGAGAGTGTTCCTACGCGCGATGGGTTTTTCGCTTGGTGCTGCGCAATTGATTGAATCGTGTCGGAAATCGGTTCAACAAAAACCTCCGCACTCCCCGTTACCAACTTTTGCCATCCACCCCAGCGTAGAAGGCTTTGACGAAATAATTCCGCGAAACCTGGTTCAATACGTTGTTCGGACTTTTTGTTCATGCTTTGGCGTAAACCTCCGCGCCCTTCTCCACAAATTCCTTCGACTTTTCTTCCATTCCTTTCTTCAGCGCCTCTTCCTCGCTCACGCCTTGTTCAGCAGCATATTTCCTCACGTCTTCCGT
>DASUGI010000151.1:0-4987 GCA_036274115.1 Verrucomicrobiia bacterium | reverse complement strand
TCGCTGGCATAGCGGTAAAGTTTGGAACGCTTGAGGCGAAAGCCTTTCGCCGCTTGCAGCATGCGATTGCGGCGTTTGCGGGAGGCGGGTGAATTGGTGACGCGCATCTTTTAGTTGATGGTTGAAAGTTGAGAGTTGAGGTCAGCGATCAGTGACTCCAGGGGAGGTTCTGCTTGATGCGATATTCGTCCGTTCCGTGAACGAGGGTGGCACCACGCAAGGCGCGACGACGCTTGGCGCTTTTGCTCTGACAGAGGTGACGGCGACCGGCGCTGGAGCGCAGGACCTTGCCGCGCGCGGTGACCTTGAAGCGCTTGGTAACCGATTTCTTCGTTTTGATGCCTTTGGGACGTCGCATAAATTCAGTTCCTGTTAAAAAAGGAGGCGCAGTATAGAGGGCAACCGGCGTTGTGCAAGAGTTTATTTTCGGTCGAGGCAGTTGCGAATTTGCCCATGTGCCAAAGAAAAAGCGTGGTTCGCCGGAGACGAACCACGCTTTGCGAAATCTTAGGATTAATAGCGTCCGCCGCGGTCTCCGCCGCGACCGCCGCCACCACCGTATTCACGGCGTGGACCACGGTCACGACCGCCCCCGCCACCGCCGCCGGGGCGTTCTTCGCGCGGACGAGCGATGTTAACCGTGAGGGCGCGGCCATCGAAGTCCTTGCCGTGCATTGCGTCGATTGCCTTTTGCGCCTCTTCGGGCGTGCTCATGGTGACGAACGCAAAACCACGGGGGCGACCCGTCATCCGGTCCATCATCAGGTTGGTTTCCACGACCGTTCCGTGCGCGGCAAATGCGTCCTGGAGGTCGTTTTCAGTAGTTTTGAAGGAAAGATTTCCCACAAACAACTTTGTGCTCATGTGATGTCAACTGTCCGAGACCAACTCTGCTTTCTCACTACTGTTCCCGACCGCCGGGTTTCAAATCATCACTGAACCAAAGTTCACTTGAAGATTTACCATGTCGTGGAAGCGACAAGCCATCTATCAGACCGGCTGACAATGACATGAGTGCGCCGAAATGTTCAAGTGCTAACTTCCTGAAATTTGCCCGAGGCGACTACACATCAGTGTGTGGGTGTCCGTCATCAATCGTCGTCATCCTCAACCAACCTAACTGCCCACGCAGGATAGGGTTCGAGCGATCCTTTCATCGCGGTCCAGAGGATGCGATTGAGGGTGTCCTCGGGGCACTTGTCGATTTCGTCGAGGGGTAAGCGGGCAGAGAGTTCGGCGTGCTTCCGGAGCGTGGCGTCAGAAATCTTCTTTGGCTCGGGATTCATTTGATCCAGCGGGATGTTGTTGGCGACCGCTTGGAACGGGCTGAAGTCCGGCGTGTTCGTGAAGCAATCCGTCATCGGCGTGGCGGTGGCGTCGAGCTGGTTCATCGGTGGCAAACCCAGCATCAATTCCATCGTGCGGATTAAACTGGTTTGATTGTATTGCGTGCTGACCACCGCGCCACGTCGCGTGTAAGGACTGACAATATACGCCGTGGTGCGATAACCGCTCACGTGGTCCCAGCCATTTTGCGGATCATCCTCGATGGCGAAGATGCACGTCTCTTTCCAGAATTTGCTCCGGCTCATGGCCTCGACGATTTGACCAAAGGCAAGATCATTGTCAGCGGCCTGGGCGGCGGGCGTCGGCGAGCCGGCCTTCGTGCCGCTGGTGTGGTCGTTGGGTAAACAAATAATGGTGAGGTTCGGGAACTCGCCGCGTTCGTTGAACATCTTCAAATCCTCAATGAACTTTTGCGCGCGAAACACGTCCGGGATGTCCAGATCCCAGCCGACGGTGTTGGTGACCAGATAGGGGCGCAGCGATTCGATGGCCGGCCGGCTGCCGATTTCAATTTCGCCCGCGGCGTTGGTGAAGTCGCGGTAGTGGTCGAGGAAAGTCAGCTTGCCTTTACGAGTGCGGTCTTTCCAGCGCTTCTCGGTGATGGCGAACTCGCCGTAGTTGCGCAGCGTCTTGCCGTGCGCAATGGCGTTGTCCCAAATGAAACCAGCAGGCGAATACGCCAACGCATCCACTTCTTCGTCACCCATGCCATCGGGATAACTGCGCGGGAAACCGGCGAACGAACGTTCCATGTATTCCGTCGTGATGGCGCTATCAGCCCATTGGTGGCCATCGGCGCTTAGAATGCCGGAGCAATAAGTGTTATCCAACAGAACGAAATCGCGGACGAGTTTGTGCTGATTAGGCGTCACGCGTTCGCCAAAGATGCAAAGCGACGGATCGCCATTGCCTTCGGCGACGTCGCCCAGCACTTGATCGTAAGTGCGATTCTCTTTGATGATGTAGATGACGTGCTTGAACACGCTGGGTTCGCCGACCCGTTCGGGAACGGGGCGGGGTGGTTGTCCGGCGCGCGGTGGTAACTTTGCTTCCTGGAGCAGTCCGTAACGCATGTTGTGCAAGGAAACCTGAGTCATGCCTGCCAGGACTCGCGACGATGGCACGGGGACAATGGAAAGGGTGCCGTGATATTGATGACTGTTGAATCCCATGCCGCCGCTCTGCCTGTCCCTCTGCATCTTGAGCGGTAATCCCTTGATGTTGGCGACGCAAAGTGTTTTGTGTTTCGCGTCGAACGCAATCGCCGCGGGAAACCAACCAACCGGAATCAAGCCGCGCAATTCGGATTTGCCCGGTTTGAAGTCGAAGACGGCGACGGCGTTTTGTGTTCCATTGCAAACGAAAAGCTTCTTGCCAGAAGAATCGAATGCCAGCGCGTTAGGTTGTGCTCCGAATAAGTCTGAAGGGTTCTGCCGCGCCCACAGTGTTTCCACAATTTCGTCGGTGCGCGTATCAATGACGCTCAATGTGTCACTGCCGGCATTGCAAACGACGAGGTGACTGCCATTGGGCGTGAGCGCCATGGCTGCAGCGTGAAGTCCGGTCAAAATCTCACGGGCAGGCGAGCCGTCCAGTGGGATGATCGACACCGAACCTTCGCTCGCGATGTGTCGCACGGGGTCCACGCGCACCGTCGTTCCGCGTCCCGCTGGACCAGTGAGGCTCTGCGCATCCGGCCGGCGACCACCCCAATTACTGACGTAGATTTTGTTGCCGGTCAGAACAACATCATACGGTGCTACACCCACGTCCCACGTTCTCAAAACTTTTCCGTCGCTGGCATCCAGTTCAAGGAGGCGATTCGAGAGATTGAGTGCCACATAGAGCTTCTTACCATCAGGCGACACGGCGAGACCGGCGGGGATTTCCGCTTTTCGCTCTGGCGCCGTGGCTGGGGGAAGAGAAATGGAAAACAGCCCGGCGACCTTTCCAGCCGGCTCGACGCCGAAGACCTTGATGCTGCCACGAACATTGGAGAGGTAAAGGCGCGTGCCATCGGGCGCAAGCGCCAGTCCGGTGAAGCTGACCTGGCCTTCTGTATCCGGTTCGAGAATGTGCGTCGAAACCGTATCGGGGGCCGGGTCTTTGTCGTTATCCGATGGCAAAGGCACGCGTTGCAGAATTTTTCCATCAATCGGATTAACGACAATCAAGGCATGCGTTCGCGCCGCCCCGACATAAAGTTGACCATTCTTCCCCAAAGCGATCGCCTGTGGCCTCATGCCAGCCAGATCAATCTGCAAGCCCGCCGGCGTCAGAATTTGATTGGCCGGAGTGTAGAAAGCATTGGTGCCGATGCGCCCGACCAACTCCTTCGAAGAGACTGAAAGCGGAGCCGGAGCTTGAGTTCGACAGCCAAGTGCCAGTGCGATGGAAACTGCCAATGCGGATGTCAACCCGAGGCGCGTTGCAGAATGGGAAGCCATGGCGCGAGGATGGCGAATCCCGGATGGCTTGCGCAAACGCAATTTCGGTGGCGAACTGAAATTTCCGGGCCGATTTGTGCGTGCGTTTTCGGGTTCTCGTGGCAACCTGAGAAAGTGTTAGCCATGCAGTCTGGTCTGGTTCAATTGCGCTTTGGTTTTGCCCGCGGTTTGTTGCGGTCGTTCAGGAATCTCGTCCTGTTCGGACTGTTTGCAGTGCCTGGGGTCACCTGGAGTCTTAGGGCGGAGGAATCCGCGAAGGTGGATTTCAATTTCCAGATTCGGCCATTACTTTCCGATCGGTGTTTTCGCTGTCACGGCCCGGACTCCGGTGCGCGCAAGGCGAAGCTTCGACTCGATCAACGCGACGGTGCACTAAAGGAACTCGATGACAGCTGGGCCATCGTCAAACCCGGCAACCTCGAGAAGAGCGAACTCATCCGCCGCATCCTTACTGATGACCAGGACGATCTGATGCCGCCGCCTGATTCCCACCTCACGCTGACGGTGGCGGAGAAGGATTTACTGAAACGCTGGGTGCTCGAAGGCGCGGAGTATAAATCGCATTGGTCATTCATCCCCGTGGCGAAAGTAACTCCGCCTGCTCTGGCTTCCGGCAAGACGCCACAAAATCCGATCGATTCCTTCGTTCTCTCGCGACTTGAAAAGGAAAAACTCGCACCTGCTCCCCAGGCATCGCGCGAAATTCTGATTCGCCGGCTCGCGCTGAATCTTACTGGCCTCCCACCGACGATTGAAGAGATCGACGCCTTCCTCGCGGACAACTCGCCAGATGCTTACAACAAAGTGGTCGAGCAATATCTTAACTCGCCCGCCTACGGCGAACGCATGGCGATGGACTGGCTCGATCTCGCGCGCTACGCGGACACCTACGGTTACCAGGCTGACGTGGACCGCGACATGTCACCGTACCGCGATTGGGTCATCAAAGCCTTCAACGAGAATCTGCCTTACGATCAATTCCTGACGTGGCAGCTCGCCGGTGATTTGTTGCCAAGCGCCACGCGCGAACAACGCATCGCCACTGCGTTCAATCGCCTCCATCGCCAGACCAATGAGGGCGGCAGCGTCGAGGAAGAGTTCCGCGCGGAATACGCCATGGATCGCGTCAACACGGTTGGCATGTCCATGCTTGGCCTCACGATGGAATGCGCGCGTTGTCACGATCACAAGTT
>DASUGI010000150.1:0-5630 GCA_036274115.1 Verrucomicrobiia bacterium | reverse complement strand
TCTGAAGCCGATGAGCGATGGCGTGATTGATTGCCTCAAGGGTTGTCGGAAATGTCCTGGCGTCGGCGCAGGGTTGCACCCACGTGCCCGCTTCACTCAGAAAGCACCACGTTTCCCTGTTTTGCAGTAAAACTTTCATGTGCGTTATTTGCGGCTGATGGGAGTGACGCTGACACAAACGGCCCAAAGCGACAATGCGGGTCTGCCACTAAAAACGTGTCGTGGGATTTGCTAGGACGTACCAAGGCTAAAATGATGTTGGCGAATCCCAAGCTGCCCAGCGACCGCAGAACAGTCTCCTAAAGCCGCCTGAATGATCTCGACGCTTGCTGATAAAGCCGCCAGCGATTGTCGCAAGCCTGAGGGGCCGAACGCCCAAACGACCGCGTCGCGAAGCTCAAACTTGTGATACCGCCGCCGCTTGCCGAGGAATCTTGGCAAGTGCGCTCAGGCCTGGTGGGGCAGAATCAAACTGCCGGCTTAAGGGCACGATTCTTTTCATCACAAATCCGTGCATCATCCAATGGTGCTGGTCGCAAAGCGCAATGAGAATATCATTGCGATTCATCCAGTCGAAATTGGCTTCGAGATGTTTTTCGGGTAACTCCAACAGGTGAGCCTGTTTGGCCTGCCGCGGGCATTTCCAATATTCGCATTTGAAGTGCGCCTTGCGAATGGCTTCATCGCTCACCAGCTTCCACACCGGGGAGCGGAAAAACTTTTCATACTTGGCGAACCAGCCCTCGGATTTCCGTTCCAGGTGCATCACCTGTCCGCAGAGCTGCACAAGTCGCCGAGTTTTGAGCTTCGAGCGTTGCTCAGCCTCTTCCGCCTGCTTTCTCGCTCGCTGCTGAAGAGACTCCTGGCGTCGCCGATCCAATTCTGCCAATTCGTCGGCAGTCAGTTCCGGCAAAGGCGCCAGTTCGAGTTGTGTTGTTGTTAGGGTCTTGGGCGGCTCGGAGAGAAACTCCAAACCTCGACTGACCAACGACCTCGCACCGCTGGGTTTCATACTGGAATATTGTCACAGCGCCCGCCAAAAGCATCTGGAACCATTGCGGAGAAACACCGGGGACAGCACGGGCCAGGTCGGCCTTCAATACGGTCCTGCCCTGCTGCACTTTTACTGATGCCAGCCCGGCGTTGTGCGGGGATTTTGCTTTGGGATGCTCCTCGTTTGTGACAACCGCGCGTTGGGCTAATCTCGTCACAGGGAAAAGGGGCGCAGTTACGTCATCCCTCCCGTTCTCAGAGCGGGAGGGAATTAAGAAAAGCTAGACCATGAAACTTTACAATCAAATGCTGCTCGCTCTGGCCCTCGGCTTCATCCTCGGGCTGGTGGTGTGGATCTAGTCCCCGCTTTAGCCTTCCTTGAACACGGAGGCAGTCACGAACCGTAGCCTGTTCGGAATGTGACCAGTGGTCGCAGGCTTCGGGTCCGCGAAGAACCGTGTCGTGCCGCTGGAATCCTTTCAATGGTTGGGAGCAAGCGCACAAAACCGCCTGGTAGCGATTGCCGCATTTACCCACGCTGTTGCTCCGTTCCCGGGTCTATGATGCGCCGCCCCAGTGCCATGTTCCCGGAGCATTGGTGGGTTCACGCTGCCGCATGGACGCGATTCTGAATACGCCCAGCCATTGACCGTTCAATTAGTTAGACAACCCGGGGCGTCAGACGATATTTCGATTGATGAAGGCTTTGCTAAAAACGCACGCGCGACTGGGACGAATCGTTCGGTCCTTATCCGGATTGTTTCTCGCTTGTCTTTTGGTTTCCTGTGCCACCATTGACTCGCACAGCACGCAATACGTTGGCGCGTCACACCCGCCGCCAACCGATCCGGTAAGAGTGGAGATCCTGCGGACGACTCCGACGCGCTCCCATGAGCGCATTGGCGAAGTGAAGCTAGACGCCTCCACGGATCCCGCGCCGCCAATAGCCGACGTCGAGGCGCGTCTGCGCAAGGAAGCCGCAAAGATTGGCGCTGATGCCGTCGTGGTGGTTTACGATCGGATCCAGCCCGTTGGTGCTTACGTGTCCGGTTCGTGGTGGGGCAGGAGTGTGAGCACCATCAGCGGTCGCGTTCTCATCGGTGTTGCCATTAAGTACAAAGAATAGCCCGGAAAATACGTTGGCATTGGCGTGCGAACGAGCATACTCCGGGAAGTCTCAACCGAACTGTTATGAAAGACTCCCTGACGCCTCGTAAGTGGGTTCTTGGTCTCCTCGCGACCGTGGTACTCAGTTTCCCGGCAACCGCCGCGCCCGCGCCGCCGATTGAATGGCCGCGGGTGATTTATCGCAACAACGTCACAAACACCATTTATCAGCCGCAACTGGTGTCGTGGGACTATTATACGCTTCAGGCCGTTTCGGCCGTGGCCATCCAGGCCAAGGACGCGTCACAACCAACCTTTGGCACAATCAGCCTCACCATCAAAACCCGCGTGGACCGCGCCGAACGCGAAGTTTTCTTCGAGAAGATCGACATCACACAAGGACTGTTTCCTTCGGCTCCGGATAAGGCGAGCACCTATCTGGCGACATTGCGATCCCTGCTGCCCAGGGAAGTGAAGAGCATGGCGCTCGACCGTCTCGAAGCCAGTCTCGCCGTTTTGCAGGCACGTCAAAAATCCAGCGGACAACCGTTGCGAAACGATCCGCCCATCATTCAATTTTCGACCAAACCGGCGATGCTTGTCCCGGTGGATGGTCAACCGGTTTATCGGCCGGTAGAGAAAACAGAATTGGAACGCGTCTTCAACACGCGTGCGCTGATTTTACGCGACAAAGCGGGAAAGCATTATTTGCATCTGTTCGACGGTTACGTGGAAGCGGCAAGCCTCAACGGACCGTGGACGGTTTGCGAAAAAATCCCGAGCGATGTGACGAAAGCTGAGAAGCAATCGGTGGTTGCCAAACAAGTGGACTTGCTCGCCGGGCAGGAAAACCCCGAGACCAAAAAGAAGCCATCGCTTAAATCAACCCCCGTGCCGGAAATCCGCGTCACCACCGTGCCGACAGAATTGATTGTAATGCGGGGCGAACCACAATGGTCACCGATTCCTTCAACGCAATTGCTGTACGTCACGAACACCGCGGCAAATGTTTTTAAACTCCTGGATGATCAAAAGACGTATGTGCTGCTGTCGGGGCGTTGGTTTCGTTCCAGTTCATTCGATGGCCCATGGGAATATGTCGGCGGCACTTATCTTTCCGCATCGTTTGCGAACATTCCCGACGACAGTTCCAAAGAGAATGTCAAAGCATCTGTGCCCGGCACGCGCCAGGCCCAGGAAGCGCTCATCGCGAACGGAATTCCACAAACGGTCAAGGTGGATCGCAAAAAGGCAAAGATGGACCCTCCGCTTCAGTACGACGGTTCGCTGCCGACGTTCAAACCGATTGAAGGAACACCATTACAGTACGCCGCCAACACCCCAACGCCAGTGATTCAAGTGGATTCAAAATCCTGGTTCGCGTGTCAGAATGGAGTCTGGTTCACGGCCGGCACTCCCAATGGTCCGTGGACGGTTGCCACAAATGTTCCGTCAGTGGTTTATTCGATTCCACCGAGTTCGCCGGTTTACTACGTGGTGTTCTCGCGGATTTACAACTATGACGAGGATTACGTTTGGATCGGCACAACTCCCGGTTATTACGGCACCGTCGTAAGCCCGGATGGCGTTGTGGTCTATGGGACGGGTTATCTCTATCCTCCCTACATCGGCTCGACAACCTATGTGTCGTATGGAGTAACATATGGCTATGGCTCCAATCCATGTTGGACCCCATGGGCTGGTTGGGCGTTTGGTTTCACGGTCGGTTGGGCGATGTACGACGATTGGTATTGGTGGTGTTATTGTCCGCCGTGCCCGTACTGGGGTGGCTACTGGTACTCCTGTTATGGCGCGTATTACAATGCCTATGGCGGCATCACCGCGTGGGGACCTTACGGGTGGGCGGGAACATCCGGTTACATCTATCATCAGAACGGTCCGTGGACGGGAGTCAGTCGCAGCGCGGCGGGCTACAATGCGTGGACGGGCAATCAATGGGCCACCACTTACGGACGCGCCTATAATTCTACAACCGGCACGCGCGTAGCCGGTCAACGTGGGGCCGTGGAAAATGTTTACACGGGCAATTACGCCTACGGCGGACGGGGCGTAGCTTACAATGAAAACACCGGCGCTGCAGCAGCCGGTCGCAAAGTCACCGTGGGCAACGAGAATACCGGCAATCAGGCGAGCGCCGGTCGCGCGACGATTTACAATCCAAACACCGGGAACGCCACGACGATCGGTGGCATCAAAGGCCAGGATGGCGGCGTCATCAACATCAACGGCCACGTCATCGCCGGGTCAGACGGAAATTATTACCGGCCTGATGGCAGCGGTGGTTGGGAACAAGTCACGCGTCCCAGCGGTGGTGTGAGCGCCATGCCTGCAAATGCAAATGTCCGGGCCCAGCAGCAAATCAACCAGACCCGCCAGTGGCAACAATCCAATGTTGAGGTCCAGCAACGCCAGGCGCTGAACAATGAATTTCAGGCACGACAGGTCGGCGCGGTTCGCCAGCAAAGTTTCCAGATGAACCGGCCCGCTTTCCGCGGCGGCGGTGGTGGCCGCCGACGTTAGCTCCACAGCAACGTTCAAAAAAAGAAGTTGTCAGGCTGTTAATGTCTGATTACTACTGGCTTGTCGGCCGTGCTGAATGGGCGGCATTGCAAATCGGCGAAGCCGCAAGACTTCCCACCTACAACCAAAAACTACTATGAAACGTTCAATTCAAAACCTTCGGTTCACTGCCGGTCTAATAAGCTGCGGCGCGCTGCTGATGCTGGCTGCCGGCTGCGCCTCCAGCGGCTACGACAAGGGAAACAAGACCGCTCAAAACATCCAGGCCGCCGCAAATCGCATCGCCGCGTTGCCCGGTCAGATTGACAAGACCCTCGCCTCACTGAATGACCTGGTGAACAAGCCCCAAACCGACCTGCGCCCACAGTTCAAGCAATTCACCGCCAACCTCGCCGAAGTCGAATCCGCCGCCAAAGATATCGGCGCCGCACGTCGCGCCATGGGCGAGAAGAGCAAGGAGTTCTTCGCGGCCTGGGACGCACAACTCGCGCAGATTAATAACGAGGACATCAAGGCGCGCAGTGAAGCCCGCAAAAAGGACGTTGCGGACAAGATGGAAGCCATCAAGCGCAGCTATACCGAGGCGGAAACGGCGTTTCGTCCTTTCATGAACAGTTTGAAGGACGTCCAGAAGTATCTTTCCGTGGACCTGACATCCGGTGGCGTTTCCGCCATCAAAGACACCGTCACCAAGGCCAATCAGGACGCAGCCAAACTGGGCGAAGAGATTACCCAGCTGGCAGAACAATTCAAAGCGTTGGGCCTGGCCATGTCCTCGGTAACCCCGGCAGCACCGAAGCAATAACTGGTCGAAACAGCTTCAGCGCAGCAGAGTTATCTGCTGCGCTTTTTTCGTTGGTGCGCCCGGCAGGGCGCACTGACTAGTTGGTTAAAGTCCAATGCAGGCCCGGCAAGGGGAACTGCTAGCCGAACAGCAAGGGTGTCCATCGCGAGGTGGAATCTGAAGGAAGCTGTAAGCAAAGCGCTGG
>DASUGI010000149.1:0-8662 GCA_036274115.1 Verrucomicrobiia bacterium | reverse complement strand
GGAGTGACGAAGGCGAGTTGGTAAGCGGATTAAGATTAAGAAGAAGATTAAGATTAAGAGACCGAAGAGACCCGTATGATTGATCCGATTTCTGACATGTTGACGCGCATCCGCAACGGCGGTCGTGCGTTGCTGCCGACGGTGGAGATGCCGCACTCGAACATCAAGGAGAGCATCGCGAACATCCTGAAGAAGGAAGGTTATGTCGCGGACGTGGTGGTGGACGGCAAGGCCGCCAAAAAGACCATCAAGCTCAAGCTGAAGTACGAAGGCAAGAAGAGCGTGATCGAAGGTTTGAAGCGCATCAGCTCGCCGGGATTGCGTCGTTATGTTGGGTCAACCGAGATTCCGCGGGTGCGCGGGGGTCTGGGCGTGGCCGTGGTTTCCACGTCGGAAGGCGTGATGACCGGCACGCAGGCGAAGAAGAAAAACATCGGCGGCGAATTGCTTTGTTACATCTGGTGACGGCTGCCGCCGGATGACCAATGGCAAATGGCAGATAGCCAAGCATTAGATTAAGAATTTATGTCGCGTATTGGAAAACAACCGATTGCCATCCCCGCCAAAGTGAAGGTGGAGGTGAAGGGGCAGAAAGTTCACGTCGAAGGACCGAAAGGGAAGCTCGACTGGGAATTGCCCAAGCGCACGAGCCTCAAGGTTGAGGACGGCAAGGTCGTCGTCAGCCGCGACGGCGAAGACGCGCAAGCGAAGGCGTTGCATGGCTTGAGCCGCGCGCTCGTGAACAACATGGTTAAGGGCGTGACGGATGGTTTCGTCAAGAAGCTCGAGATCCAGGGCGTCGGTTTCAAGGCGGCAGTGCAGGGCAAGGTGGTGAACATGAGCCTCGGCTATTCGCACCCGATCAACTACACTATTCCCGACCAGGTCAAAGTGACGGTTGAGGAAAACACGAAGCTGACCATCGAAGGGCCGGACAAGCATCTCGTGGGCAAGGTTGCCTCGGAATTGCGCGCGTATTATCCGCCGGAGCCGTACAAGGGCAAGGGTGTGCGCTATGCGGGCGAACACGTCCAGCGCAAGGAAGGCAAGACCGTTCAGTAACAATTGATTTACGTCACGGCCAAATCCGTGGCACGAAAAAATGCAAACTCGAAAGAAACATCGGCTTCAGCAGTTGCGCCACTGGCGCGTGCGGAAAAAGGTCAGCGGCACGGGTGAGCGTCCGCGCATGAGTGTGTGCTTCACCGGCACGCACATCTACGTGCAATTCATCGATGACGTCGCCGGCAAAACGTTGGCGGCCGCTTCCACGCTCAAGAAGGACGGTGAGAAGCTGGGCGCGAATGTGAAAGGCGCGAAGGCGATTGGCGGCGCGGCGGCGAAAGCGGCGCTGGATAAGGGCATCAAGGAAGTGGTGTTTGATCGCGGTGGGGCGCGATATCACGGCAAGGTCAAGGCGCTGGCGGATGCCGCGCGCGAGGCTGGCCTAAAATTTTAACAAGTAGCAGGAGAACGATACTGTGGCTGACGAAACAAATAAGAGCGGTGGCGAAGGTCAAGCACCCCAAGCTCCACAACCACCCCAACGCGGATACCGCGGCGGCGGCGGCGGAGGCGGCGGTCGTGGCCGTCGCACGCGTACCAGCGAAGCGCCCGAGATGGCCTTTGATGGCCAGGGTGGAGAAGAATTGGTCGAGAAGGTAGTGTTTATCAACCGCTCATCCAAAGTGGTGAAGGGCGGACGTCGATTCAAGTTCAGCGCACTCGTTGTCGTGGGCGACAAGAAGGGCCGTGTTGGCATTGCCCTGGGCAAGGCTGCAGAAGTTGCGGATGCGATTCGTCGTGGCGGTGAATTGGCGCGTCGTCAGATGACCTCAGTGTCTCTGAAGGAAGCGACCATTCCGCATGAAGTTTTCTCCGAATTCGATGGTGCGCGTATTCTGATGCGTCCGGCCTCACCGGGAACGGGCATCATCGCGGGCAAGACCGTTCGCTCGGTGCTCGAGTCGGCCGGCGTGCGGGATATTTTGACCAAGTCGCTCGGTTCGAAGAACGCAGCGAACGTGGTCAAGGCCACCTTGAATGGTTTGTTGAAGCTCCGGTTGCGCGAAGACATTTACAAGAGCCGCGGCATTGAGATTAAGAAAGTTGAAACGCCGGCCGCGCCTACAGCCTGATTGATTTTATGCGACTACATGATCTGAAACCTCGTCCCGGCGCGAAGCATCGTCGCAAGCGCCTGGGTCAGGGCGAATCCAGCGGTCACGGCAAAACGGCAGGTCGCGGTGGCAAGGGCCAGACCGCGCGTTCCGGCAGCTCCATTCGAATTGGTTTCGAAGGCGGCCAGATGCCGCTCATCCGCCGTATCCCGAAGCGCGGGTTCAACAACGCGCGTTTCGGCACACGCTATCTCCCGGTGAATGTCGAGGCGCTGAATGCGTTTGACGACGGTGCGCGCGTGGACGAAACCGCGTTGCGCAATGCCGGCCTGGTGAATGGCCGCGGCGACGGCGTCAAGATTCTCGGTGACGGTGAGTTGAACAAGAAACTCACTGTGGCGGTTCACGCTTACAGCGCTTCGGCCAGGTCGAAGATCGAAGCGAAGGGGGGCAAGTGCGAAGTTGTGGGGGCTGGAAAAGCTCCGGCAACCAAGGGATAATCGGGTTTCGCTTCGAGAACCATGCTCGGCTCAATCGTCCAAACCTTCACTAACTGTTTCAAAATTCCGGAACTCAAGTCCCGGATTTTTTTCACGGTCCTGTTGCTGGCCATCTGTCGTTTGGTGGCCTATTTGCCCGTTCCAGGATTGGATGGTGGTCTGTTGCGCGAGTTCTTCAGAAAGAACGCCTCCGGAGATAGTGGTGCGCTGGGCATGTACAACCTTTTTACCGGTGGTGCGCTGGAGCAATGCGCCGTGGGGGCGCTGGGCATCATGCCGTACATCAGTGCAACCATTATTATTCAATTGCTGACCGCGGTGCTTCCGCAATTGAGCAAGCTGGCGCGTGAGGAAGGCGGTCGCACCAAGATCATTCAGTATGGGCGATACCTCACGGTTTTGTTGTGCATCATTCAGGGCGGGGCCATGGCGTTTGGCTGGGAGAATCCATCAAAGATTTTCGGGGCTGATATCGGACGGCTGGTGCTGTACGGAGAGGACCCGCTTTCAATGTGGTGGTATCGAATCCAGACGGTTTTGGTGCTGACTACCGGCACGATGTTGCTGATGTGGCTGGGTGAGCAAATTACCGAACGCGGAATTGGCAATGGCGTTTCCCTGGTGATCACCGTGGGTATTCTGGCCCGGTTGCCGCAGGCGTTTTCGGCCTTGAAAGACATGTTCTTCCCGGGCAGCGGGGTCGAACCGACTCACACTTTTGGGCATGCGGCGGTGCTGGCTGCGCTCATGGTTCTGGTTATCGCCGGCGTGATTGCGGTGACTCAGGCGCAGCGGAAAATTCCGGTTCAATACGCGCAGCGCGCCGTGGGGAGGAAAGTTTACTCTGGCGGCACATCGTTTATGCCTCTGCGGGTAAATTATGCGGGCGTGATGCCGGTCATTTTCGCGTCGGCCATTCTGATGTTCCCGCAGAAGTTCTTCATCTTCCTGGCGGGTTCGATCAAGACGGAGAGCGGTGGTTTTGCGAAGTTCGCTGCGGACACCTGCCGCAGCATTGGCGTGGCGCTGGACGCTGGTTCGGTCACTTATCTGGTATTGTTCGGCCTGATGATTCTGTTTTTCTCCTATTTCTGGGTGGCGACGCAGTTCAATGAGTTGCAGATTGCCGACGACTTGAAGAAGAACGGCGGTTACATCCCGGGGGTGCGGCCCGGTCCGGCCACGAGCGATTATCTGCATAACACGATGAGCCGAATTACGCTGGCCGGCGCAATCTTCCTGACCATTATCGCGGTGATTCCCATCGTGATGCAGAACCTGTTGAAGATTCCGCCGACGGTCACGCAGTTTTTTGGTGGCACGAGCATGTTGATCACGGTGGGTGTGATGCTCGATACCATGCGCCAGGTGGAGTCGCACCTGTTGATGCGGCACTACGACGGTTTTTTGAAGAAGGGCAAGCTTCGCGGGCGGCTTTAGAGGACGGTTTGCGGAGCGCCATGGGTTCAGTCAGCAGGAATGACTGGCTCAGCCCCGCACGGGAAAGCAGATCGAAAGTTGAAGCAAATGATCATCCTGAAAACCGAACGCGATCTGGAGTTCATGCGGCCGGCTGGGGCGATTGCTGCACGGGTATTGGATGATCTCGCTGCGTATGTGAAGCCGGGGGTGACCACCCGGGAACTGGACAACTACGCGGCCGAGCGGATGAAGCTTTACGGCGCCAAAAGCGCCTTTTTGGGTTACCGCAAGTATCCGTGTCACACATGCATCTCGGTGAACGATGAAGTGGTTCACGGAATGGCGAACGAACGGCAGTTGCGATTTGGCGACATTGTGAGCGTGGATTGCGGGGTGGTTTACAAGGGTTTTATTGGCGATACCGCCCGGACGATTGCTGTGGGCGGTTGCGGCGTCGCGGCACAGCGGTTGATGGATGTGACGCAGCAGGCTTTGGCGATTGGGATCGCCCAGGCGGTGGCGGGAAACCGGGTAACGGACATCTCGCGGGCAATTCAGAACTACGTGGAAGGCAACGGGTACAGCGTGGTTCGCGAGTTCGTTGGACACGGAGTAGGGCGTTCGATGCATGAAGAACCGCAAGTCCCGAATTTCGTTGATCCGAAGAGCAATCAGAAGTTGCGGGCCGGAATGACGATTGCGATTGAGCCGATGGTTAACGCCGGCCGGCCCGACGTAAAGATACTAAAAGACGGCTGGACAGTAGTGACGCAAGATGGTTCACTCTCTGCCCATTTTGAGCATACCGTCCTCATCACGGAAGGTGAGCCGGAGATTTTGACATGCGCGGCGAAGATGCCTTCCGCGTTGAAGGTCGCGTGATTGAAGTGCTGTCCGACCGGACGTGCCGGGTGGAACTGGCCAATGGCCATCGGTTGCTGGGGTTTGCGTTGGGGCGGACGAACAAAGATTTTGCCGGCTTGAAACCGGGCAACGTAGTGAAGTTGCAATTGACGCCGTTTGACTTGTCAACGGGGCGGTTGCTGGAAGTGAAGAAAGAGAATTAACATGAAAGTTCGAGCGTCAGTTCGGAAATTGTGCGAGCACTGCAAAGTGGTGCGTCGCCGCGGCGTCATTCGTGTCATCTGCACGAACAAGCGTCACAAACAACGTCAAAGCTAATTTCATATGGCACGCATCATTGGTGTAGAAGTCCCGCCGAACAAGCGCATTGATATCGCGCTGCGTTACATTTACGGCATCGGCCCGGTCAACGCGAAGGAAGTTCTCGAGCGCGCGAATATTGATCCCGCGATCCGTGCGAAGGATCTGACCGAAGCGCAGCTCTCACAGATTGTTCACGCGATTCAGGACGGCAAGTATGTCATCGAGGGTGACCTGCGCCGTGAACTCGGTTTGAACCTGAAGCGATTGCAGGCCATCAAGTGCTATCGCGGCATCCGTCACCTGCGCAGTCTGCCGGTGCGCGGTCAACGCACTCAAACCAATGCCCGCACGCGCAAAGGTCCGCGCAAGACGGTCGGCGTGCAACGTAACCCGAATGCCAAGACGGGCATTCACTAATCTGAATTTGTATGGCTGACGAAACGAAGAAAAAAGCCGCTCCTGCGAAGGAAGCGAAGCCCGAAGCGGCCGCGGAAAAACCCGCGAAGGCTGCCGACGAAACCAAGGCCAAGAAGGCCGCTGCTGCGGATGCGCCGAAGGCTGACGCCGCGGCTCCCGCTGCGCCCGTCGCTGCTGCGGCGCCGACAGCTGCCGAATTGCTCGGTGAAGACGCGAACGCCAAGAAGATCATCAAGGCGAAGCACGCGAAGAATGTCACCACGGGCATTGCCAACATTCTGGCGACGTTCAACAACACGCAAGTCACCATCACCGACATGCACGGCAATTTGATTGGTTGGTCCGCTGCCGGTCGCGTTGGATTCAAAGGTTCGCGCAAGAGCACGGCTTATGCGGCGCAACAGGTCGCGCAGGATGCCGCTCGTCAGGCGATGGCGCACGGGATGAAGGAAGTGGAAATCCGTGTCAAAGGTCCTGGCTCGGGTCGCGAATCGGCGATTCGCGCCTTGCAGGCAATTGGTTTGGAAATCAGTTCCATCAAGGACGTAACGCCCGTGCCGCACAATGGTTGCCGCCCCCGCAAGAAGCGCCGCGTCTAGAGAATCTCAAATCTCAAATTTCAAATTTGAAATCATAATATGGCTCGTTACAAAGGTCCTCGCGTTCGCATCAGCCGCCGCTTCGGTATTCCGATGTTCGGCCCGACGAAGTATCTCGAACGCCGCAATTATCCGCCGGGCGTGCATGGCCCGAAGTCCCGTCGCAAGCTCACCGATTACGGCATGGGCCTGGTCGAGAAGCAAAAGCTCCGTTACTACTACGGTTTGATGGAGCGCCAGTTCCGCGGGGTTTACGAAAAGGCGCTCAAGCGCCGTGGCGTCACCGGCGAACAGATGTTGCAGATTCTGGAGACGCGCCTCGACAATGTGGTTTATCACCTCGGCTTCGGCACGACTCGCGCCGCTGCCCGCCAGATGGTGGCTCACGGTCATGTGCAGGTGAATGGCCGCAAGGTCAGCATTCCGTCCTACGCATTGCGAGTGAACGACACCATCACGGTGAAGAACACCACGGTGTCGCGCCAGATGGCGACGAAGGCGATGGAATTGTCCACCAGCCGCGCCGTGCCGGATTGGCTTTCGTTGAACAAGGAAGAGTTCAAGGGCGTCGTGATGCGCATTCCGACGCGCGACGAGATCAATCCGATCGCCAACGAACAGGCCGTCGTCGAATTTTATTCCCGCTAAGTAACAACCCGTCCCGCCTCGTGCGGGACAAACGCAATTACACGGACTGCCGCCGGCCGCGGGAATGAACCGGCAACAGTCAGATTAAAATTGCACGAAAGAAACCTATGCCAGTACGTCTCGGACGTTTTGAAATGCCCAAGCGGTTGACCAAGGAAGAGTCAACGGCCACTGATACCTACGCCAAGTTCATTGCTGAACCGTTTGAAACCGGTTACGGCCACACCATCGGCAACTCGCTTCGCCGCGTGCTGCTGAGCTCGCTCGAAGGCGCAGCCATCACCTCCATCAAGGTGGACGGCGCGATGCACGAGTTTGCCACCATCGAAGGCGTGGTGGAAGATGTCACCGACATCGTTTTGAACCTGAAGAAAATCAAGTTCAAGGCCCACACGCGCGATGAGCAGGTGCTCCTGCTTTCCGTGAACAAGGAAGGTGCGGTGACCGCAGCGGACATTCAGCTCAACCAGAACGTTGAGTTGGTGAATCCGGATCAAATCATTTGCACGCTCGACAAGAAGAAGAAGTTCGAGATGGAACTCACGATCAAGATTGGCCGCGGCTTCCTTTCCGGTGACGAAAACAAGAAGCCGGGCCAGGCCATTGGCGTCATCGCCATTGATTCGATCTTTTCACCGGTGACGCGCGTTCGTTACGCCGTTGAAGCCGCCCGCGTTGGTCAGCGCACCGACTACGATCGCCTGGTGCTGGAACTCTGGACCGATGGCCGCATCAATCCGGATGACGCGCTGACCCAGGCCTCCGCGATTCTGGCGCATCACCTCGATGTGTTCGTTGGCTACGACAAGAACGCCGTTGAGTTCGAAGAAACGGTGGACAAGCAGGACGACGAGAAGATGAAGCTGAAGAAGCTTCTCAACATGAGCGTGAACGAAATCGAGTTGAGCGTCCGCGCGGCGAACTGCTTGAACAACGCGAACATCACGACCGTCGGCCAGCTCGCGATGAAGACTGAGCAGGAGATGCTCAAGTACCGCAATTTCGGCAAGAAGTCGCTCAACGAAATCAAAGACAAGCTCCAGGCGCTGGGTCTTTCGTTGGGCATGACGTTCGAGTCTGGATTGCTGGACGGTCCGAAGGACGAGAACAAACCGCTGTAATTTATGCGACATCTTAGAAGAACCGCCAAGTTGGGGCGACAGTTTGAGCACCGCAATGCGATGCTCTCCAACCTGGTTTGCAGTTTGATCAAACACAAGCGTGTCACCACGACGCTGGCGAAGGCCAGGGCCGCGCGACCGGTCGCGGAGAAAATGGTGACGCTCGGCAAGAAGGGCACGCTCCACGCCCGCCGACTGGCCGCAGCTCGTTTGCACGCGCACGGACCGACGGTGCAATTGACCAAGGACGAAAAGAAGAAGTGGCGCGCCCACGAGGACGTGTTGCGCATTTTGTTCGAGGACATCGCTCCCGCGTTCAAAGGCCGTGCTGGTGGTTACACCCGCATCGTGAAGCTGGAACAACGTCCCGGTGATTCTGCCACCAAGGCCATCCTGGAGTGGGTGGACGAAGTGGTGGCTGCTGCGCCTGCTCCCGAAGCAAAAGCTGAAGGCGAAGAAAAGAAGGCTGCCGCGAAGTAAGATCGAAGACTTTTACATCAAGCCCGCTCAAACGAGCGGGCTTTTTTGTTGGTGCGCCCGGCAGGGCGCACTGACTAGTTGGTTAAAGTCCAATGCAGGCCCGGCAAGGGGAACTGCTAGCCGAACAGCAAGGGTGTCCATCGCGAGGTGGAATCTGAAGGAAGCTGTAAGCAAAGCGCTGGTCTGAC
>DASUGI010000148.1:0-6375 GCA_036274115.1 Verrucomicrobiia bacterium | reverse complement strand
GATCCGAAAACCGGATTCACTCCCAAAGTCGAACACCCTGTCGCCATCGGCGAACACTCGTTCGATGTGCACCCGTGTCATGACCGCCGCTTTATGGTCGATGGATTCATGGAAGGCGTACTCTGGTATCCAAAGAAGGCGTTCGGCCCGGCTCAACCCGGGCAGGTGCCATACGGTGCGATGCTGCCGAAAGCCATCAACAATCTCGTGGTGCCCGTCGCCCTTTCCTGCACCCATGTCGCGATGTCCGTGCTGCGCATGGAGCCGGTTTGGATGACCACCGGCCAGGTCGCCGGACTCGCTGCCGCTGTGGCCAAAGACAAGAGCCAGGACGTCGCGAACCTCGACCCCGACCCGTTGCCGCGCATCTTAAAAATTCAAGTCGAGCCCTATCCCAATAAACGTTGATTCAAATGATCGAAACTCTGCCACTAAACCCCACTACGCAAAACTGGTTGGAAGACTATCGCACGAAACAAAAGGCCGCGTTGGATTCCATCCCGATGGACGCCGTAAACAGGTTGATCAACCGCCTCTCCCAATTGGCCCGAGAAGACCGCCAGCTTTTTGCTTTTGGCAACGGCGGCTCAGCCAGTTCAGCCGCACATTTCGTCACGGACCTGGGCAAGGGCGCCTCGGACATCGTGGGAAAAAGATTCCATTGCTTCTCGCTAAACGACAACGTTGCATGGCTGACCGCCCTCGGAAATGATTACGCCTATGAAGATGTCTTTGCACGGCAGTTGATGAATTATGCAAGGCCGGGGGACATCGTACTCACGATGAGCGTCAGTGGGAACTCTCCCAATCTGGTGAAAGCCGTGGAGTGGGCCTCACAGCATGGAATTGAAACGATTGCGCTGGTTGGCGGCAAACGCGGAAAACTGGCGCAACTCGCGGACGAAGTCATCGCTATCGATTCGCAGCATTACGGCCACGTGGAAGACGCCCATATGGCCATCTGCCACATGCTGTGCTATGCGTTCATCGAAAAGCTCGCAAGGGCCTAAACGGTCACCTTCCGGCTGGCTTGCTTGCGACGCAGGGTCATGCCGTCGACCCATGTCCCTTCAATCATCACGTTTTTGGGATAGAACGGGACGCCCGTTTCGTTCCGGTGCAGTTGCCCGACGACCAGGTCAACGGCTGCGGCGCCAAGCATTTCGTGATGTTGATCAATGCCGGAACAAGTTGAACGATTCCTCGAACAATCGAGATGTACCAGCCCCACATCTTTCGGAATGTGGGCGCCAAGATTCTTTAACCATTCCTGGACGCGCAAATCGTCGCTGACGACCACTTCCGGTTTCGTCTCCTGAAACCAATCCCGGAAGGAATTTTCCTTCCAGTTAAACGTCAGCAACATCGGGACGAAATCCAGTTGGGGATACATATCCCGATACAGGAGATACCCGGAGCGCCAGGAATGGTCGACGCGTTCGTCCGTATCCGACCGCATCGCCAGACCGATGCGCCGATAACCCAGACGCAAAACCATATCCAGCGTCTTGGTGATGGTGTGCGCCAGGTGATTGCACACCCGATGGAGGCTGGGTTGAGCCAGCGAGTAGCCAAGGGCCACACTGGAAAATTTTTCCCAACGGAATCGCAGGTGCGCGCCTGATTTTGGCGTCGGCAGGATGATCATCCCCTGGATGCCACGGGCAACGAGAATCCGACTCAGCCGGTCTTCAGTCATCCCCGGCTCAGCAAGGCAGAACGTATCAATGGCATAACCGAGCTTTTGCGCCTGCAGAAACGCGCCTTCGACCATGCGCGTCACGGAAGCATTCCCCTTCCACCCGGTCTCAATCGGAAAGGAACTGATCAGCGCGATGACGGATTTGAACTGTGGCTTTTTAACCGACTTAAGCTGGCTCATCAGAGCGGCGACGAATGGATTCGGACGATAGCCCAGACGATCGGCGATTTCCCGCACGCGCTGCCGGGTCTCCAAAGGGATCGCCGGATGATTCCGCAAGGCGCGCGATACGGTGGAACGAGCCACACCTGCCTTTTGCGCGACGGCTTCCATCGTGACTTCAACCGGCTGAATAATCGGGCTGGCACTGAGTCCTCGTTTATCCTTGGACCGATGCTTTTTGGTTTCCACATTCGATGACGCGGGCAAGGCGGTTTTCATTTTTGTTTGCTTCAGGGCGCATGAAGTTACGCACAACGCACCCTTTATGCAACGGGTTGCATGACGCCGCGTTTGAGCGGCTCGGCGCCACGAGGCAGGCTTAAAGCAAGCCACGTTAGCAACTGACAGCGCAAAACAATCGTTCCATGAATCGCCGAAAGTTTCTTAAAACCAGTGCGTTGACCGTCCTCGCTCCGCATTTTCTTCATGCGGCAGAAGGTCCCCCGGCCGCAAGGGCATCGGACTCTGAAACTGTGGATGTCCTGGTTTACGGGTCAACGCCATCGGGAGTGGCAGCGGCCGTGGAAGCGGCGCGGCGCGGCTGCAAAGTTCTGTTGGCGTGTCCGCAGAAACATGCCGGCGGCATGGCGGCCAGTGGCCTTTCGACAACGGACACCGGCGGCCGACGGGACTTGTACGGTGGCTTCATGGTCGAATTCGTGCAGCGCGTTCACCGGGAGTATCGCCGCATCCTCGGTGATAATTCCCCGGATCTGGAACTGGCCCGAGGCGGCTGGGTTTACGAACCGAGTGTCGCCGAAAAGGTGTTCACTGATTTCATTAACGAGCAGAGCGATCGATTGAGCTTCTATCGCGGCCATCATCTGCTCGAAGCCAAAACCCAGAATGGGCGGGTGACTGAAATCTCGCTGGTATCCCCGAGAAACGCAATGGTGCGCGTCAAGGCGCGCACCTTTATCGATGCGACATATGAAGGCGACCTCGCCGCGGCGGCAAAGGTGAAATATCGCGTAGGGCGCGAAGGACGTGACGAATACGGAGAATCAAAAGCAGGGATTCATTACATGAACTGGCGGACGGGTGAGCAGATCCTGACGCCTGACACGGGCGAGCCGTCACCCGCCATTCAGGCGTTCTGCGCACGCTCCATTTTCACCGATGACCCAGCCCAACTGGTTTCCATTGAAAAACCCGCGACCTACGAACAGCACTTACCGGATTACTTGCCGTTGATGAGCGATTTTCAAGCGCGGCGCATCACCGGGTGGGAGCCCGGACATCTGCTGCCGCGAAGAAAATATCAGATGAACGGTCGCATCGACTGGCAGACCAGCATCAATTGCCCGGGCGTAAGTTGGACCTGGCCGGAAGCCCAACGGTTTCATCGCGAACGCCTGGCCCAATTTCACGTGGATCACGTCGCCGGACTGATCTGGTTTCTTCAGAACCATCCCGGCGTGCCGGAAAAAATCTCGAAACGGATGCGCGGGATCGGCCTGCACAAAGCGGAATTCGCCGATACCGGCCATTGGCCGTGGCAAATCTATGTTCGACAGGGCCGTCGCATTGAAGGACGTGACATCGTCACCCAGCATAACTTCACCGCCGATCCCAAAACCGGAAAAACACCGCGCGTGCAACAGCCGATCGCGTTAGGCACCTACGCCTTCGATATCCATCCCTGCCACGACCGTCGGTTCGCGGTAAACAATTTCATGGAAGGCGTGTTGTGGTATCATCGCCGGCTCGAACGCCCCAATCAGCCCGGCCAGATTCCGTACGCAGCGATGCTCCCCAAGCATTTGGACAACCTGCTGGTGCCGGTCGCACTCTCCGCCACGCACATTGGCATGTCCGTGGTACGAATGGAGCCCGTGTGGATTACCACCGGCCAGATTTCCGGCTTCGCCGCTGCCGAGGCGAAGGAAAAGCGCATGGACGTTGCACATCTCGACGCATCAGATTTCGCGAAGCGCTTAAAGATCCCTGTGGAAGCATGACCATTGAATTATGACGACAAAGAATTCTTCCCCTCCAATCTCCCGCCGGCAATTCCTGCGGGGCGCAGCCGCCACGAGCGGGGTTTTACTGTTGCCGAGCGGGGTGTTTGGTCGCAACGCCAGCTCACCCAATTCCAAACTGAACATCGCCGGGATTGGGCTCGGATCACGCGGCGCCGTCCTCTTGCGCGACCATTTCAATGGCGAAAACATCGTGGCGCTCAGTGATGTGGATGCAAAAAAGGCCGCCACCACGTTCAAGCGCTTTCCGCAGGCACGGAGGTATGAAGATTTCCGCATGATGCTGGACAAGGAGAAAAGCATCGATGCCGTGGTAGTTGCCACGCCGGACCACACCCACGCTGTCGCAGCCATGATGGCAATTAAGATGGGGAAACATGTTTACTGCGAAAAACCGCTGACACACACGGTCTGGGAAGCCCGTCAACTGACGCGGGCCGCGCGGGAGCACCGCGTGCAAACGCAAATGGGTAACCAGGGTCAGGCTTCAGAAGAAACGCGCCGGCTTTGCGAACTGGTCTGGGCGGACGCCATTGGTCCGGTGCGCGAAGTTCACATCTGGACCGATCGCCCCGCGCGCGGTCTTTTCACTCGGTACTGGCCACAAGGCATTGAACGCCCCGAGGAAACCGTGGCCGTGCCGGACACGTTGAATTGGGATCTGTGGTTAGGACCCGCGCCCGAACGTCCCTACCATCCCATCTACGTGCCGCACGACTGGCGCGGGTGGTGGGATTTCGGGACTGGCGCGTTGGGCGATATGGGTTGTCACACCTTCGACCCGGTCTTCCGCGCCTTGAAACTTGGACATCCCATCACAATCGAAGCCCGTTCAACTCCCGTGAACGAGGAAACGTATCCGCTGGCTTCAACGGTGACTTATCAGTTTCCAGCTCGCGACAAAATGCCACCGGTGACTCTCCACTGGTACGATGGTGGGCTGCGCCCTCCGCGACCAAAAGAACTCGAAGACGGCAAAGAAATGGGTTTGAGCGGGCGTCTCTTGATTGGCGACAAAGGCGTGATTCTCAATAGCCGTATGTTGCCAGAATCACGCGACAAGGAATATGGAGACCCGCCGCGCGTATTACCACGCTCCATCGGTCACCACGCTGAATGGCTCGAAGCGTGTCGTGGCGGCAAGCCCGCTGGCTCCAATTTCGATTGGGCCGGGCCACTCACCGAAGTCGTCCTGCTCGGCAACGTGGCGCTACGGCCTCAATTACGCGTGGCTGAAACCATGCGCAAACTGGAATGGGACGGGCCGGCCCTGAAATTTACCAACGTCTCCAAAGCCAACGAATTTCTTCAGACGACATACCGGAACGGCTGGAATCTATAACTCCGCAAAAATTGCACGGGTGGGTCCACGGTGGCGGTCCAAACAAAGGGACTTAGATTAGTGTTCCAAGCACCCAAAACTGCTTAGCAACAGGAACGATTTATGAAAGGAAATTTAGATCCAATATTGAGACCCATCAGATGCTTGAGAATGTAGAGTTCCAACGCTTCATAGTCGCGAGCATTCGGAGCTGCTTCACTAACTTGCTGTCGACCGCGCGCACCTTGTCCACCAGGTGCAAGAATAATTCCCGGTTGTTCTTCAATGGTCAACTACGGGACAACCCCGTTGCGTGCGCATGGTTTTCACATCGAGTCGCATCGCGTGTGGAGAATAGAGTTTTTCGCGGACATCATCGGTTGTATATCGTCAACCCTTGAGCACCCGCTTTGCCTCGTCCATGAGTTCATGATCGAAAGCACTGGCGTAGGCGCCAAGCGTGGTCGGCTTCAGGCGAAGTTTACCGCCGATTCGACGCCAAGCCGAAACCGCGGACTTCATGAAGAATGGCCCTGGCGGCGGCAGACTTCAACCCAAAGCGTGGGGCAATCTCAAAGCCGCCGGCAACGCTGGGTTCAGCGTGATCCTCGCTAATTGGGGTCTTGGTGGTGCGAGCCCGGTCAATCTCGGGAACGGGATTGAGGTGGTAGGCCGGCGAGAGCGCCCAGCGGCCAGGTTCAATCATCAGAAAGCCGTGGTTACGGAGGTGATCGTCGTAGTTGCTGGCCAAGAGCGAGAACACGAGCCGTCGCCAAAGTTCCGCGAGGTCGTCTGCGACGTTATGGCCGAATTGGCGAATGGCATCCGCCAACAGTGTGTACGCACCGGGGTCGTCTTGAGAAAGCGCCAAGAGGCTGGTCCCGGAGATGAACGGGAGCGGGCGTGGCCGGTGCGATCGAATCTCGTGATGACCGCCACGCTGTGCTGGCCAACGGAAACCAATTGATGCTCGACTACACGGATGCCGGCTTTCGCGGCGAGTGTGAGTGCGAGGATTTCACCGGCAGCGATGTCCCGCGTGTCATCGGGTTTGGGGAATTTAGCCAAGGCGAGCCGGGCATCGGGCAACGCGATAGCAGACTTGGGCCGCGCACCGCCCAACGGCGAACCTGCGCCCAGAAGGAAAC
>DASUGI010000147.1:0-15671 GCA_036274115.1 Verrucomicrobiia bacterium | reverse complement strand
CTGGCTGATGGGCGCACCGCCAATGGCCATTTTGATGTGACCCAATCCCTTTTCCTCGAAGCCATCAATGACCACTTTCATGTAGGTCATCGTGGTGGTGAGCAACGCGCTCATGCCGATAATGTCGGGCTTGTGTTGCTCGGCTGCGGCCATGAATTTCTCGACGCTCTGATCCACGCCGATGTCGTGGACTTGAAAGCCCGCGCCCTCGGCCATCATGCAAACGAGATTCTTGCCGATGTCGTGCAAGTCGCCGCGCACCGTGCCCATCAACAACACGCCGGCGGGTTTTATGTCCGAACCATGCGCGGTCAACAAAGGTTTGAGCACCGCCATGCCGGCTTTCATCGCGCGCGCGGCGATCAGGACTTCGGGCACGTAGAGGATGTTGTGTTTGAAATCCTCGCCCACGACGCTCATGCCGGCGATGAGGCCGTCGGACAAAATCTCCTGCACGGGCCGCCCCTCGGCGAGGGCGTCCTTCGTCATTTGTTCGACTTCCTTGGCTTTGCCTTCGTAAAGGCACTGGTTCATTAAGGCGTAGTCAGGCATGGCGGAAACTTTTTAACGCAAAGACGCAAAGGCGCGAAGCAAGTAGCGCAGAGTTGCACTCTGCTGTATCGCCGATTTGTAATCGGCTGACGGCTCGCAACACGAAGCGTTCTCGCCGCGCCGACCGGTCCGCAGAATTCAATTCTGCGATACAGCAGATTGAAAATCTGCGCTACGAAACGGGACATCAAACCGCGACACGATGATTCAACCCCGTTGGGGTTGGAAAATATTTTGGATCGTTTACCCAGGGTAGTCTGCTGGCGCGGCCAACCCTGGGCTGAGTGATGCAATCGTGTTGGGATTGTTTCTTTGGCTAACGCCAAGCATCCAATGAATCCAGTACGGTGAGGCCGCAGCCTATGGATAACCCCTTCCTTTTGTCTGCCCTCATGGAGCCACTGATTCATTGAAGCGTAGTCGGACATTGGAAAAGCAATCGTGCTCATTCGCGTGTGCAAAAGACGAGGCAGGAATTCTCCCCTATCGCGCGCGATGCAAGTGCTCTGACTTCTCGGATCATCGCCGAACCTTCAGAAGAAAGCAGTTGTCTACCGCTGTGAGTATCCGGATCTGACCAAGTTGCAGTAAGACGCTCGATGTCCGCGTCGGTCAGCGCAGCAAATGATCGAACGAAGCGATCCGGAACAATTCGACTCCATCCGCCGTCATTGGAACTCGACTCGGCGTAATCCTCGTCCTCGAACTCGATTGCAACTGCATCGAACGCCTGCCCCCACTCCGTCACACCGTCTATGAGCGCTTGCAAGCGGCTTAACGCTGTGTCAGTCAGATAATTTAACCGACCTTCTGCGCACGGAAATGTAGCCGCTGGGGTGTCCGCGATCTTCTGAAGCGCACTGCGTGGAGCAATGTATAGTTCAGTGTTGTATCCCATTTACTTCGCAGATCAAGCCACCACCCGCTTCCCATTAAACTCCTCCAACACCGCCAGCATGGCTTCGATGTTTCGCTTCGGCATGCCGGGATTTGTGCCGTGGTTGAAGTCGTTTTGGACTCTCATTTTACGCTGCCACTTCAACGTACTCCGCACTCGACGCTGGCTCGGGGACGGGCAATCCGGTTTCGCGCATTTCTTCAATGTGAAGTTCGATGGCTTCACGAATCAGTTGAAGTGCTTCTTCTTTGGTTTCCGCAGCGGCGACGCAGCCCGGCAGATCGGGCACGTACGCACCGTAACTGGTCGGGCCTTTCTCAATCACAATCGCGTAACGCATAATCAGTTCTTTAATCCAGCCTGCTTCAAAATACTGTTTAATGTGCCCTTGGGAATGTCAACGCCAGGATGTCCGGCGATCGTTACCAATCCAGGCTTCGTCGCGTGCTTGAATTGCTGGTGACTGCCTCGGGTTCGCGCCAGATACCAGCCATCGTCTTCGATCATCTTGATGGCCTCACGAACTTTCACGCGAGCTACGCCACGACCTTCTTCCCATTAAACTCCTCCAACGCCGCCAGCATTGCTTCGATGTTTCGCTTCGGCATGCCCGGACTGGTGCCGCCGCCGACGGAGAGGATGATGCCTTCGCCGCCGCTCTTTTCCAGAACGTCCAGCGTGGCTTCGCGCACTTCTTCGGGCGTGCCGCGGACGCCGACTTCGAGCGGATTTACATTTCCCATCAGGCACATGCGGTCGCCCACGCGCTCCTTCACTTCGGCGTAATCGGTTTGCTTGCCCCAATTGAGCACGTTGAAACCGACGTCGGGCAAATGATCGAGGCACGCCTGCACTTCGGCGTCGTTGTGATAGAGCTTCACCCAATCCTTCGGGAACGCGTCGCAAATGCGCTTGAGATACGGATGACAGAATTCCAGGTAATGCTCCTCATTCACGAAGCCGACGATGTCGTCGAGAATAAAAATGCCCTCGACGGTGTCGCCCATCGCTTTGTGCTGCGCTTTGAGCCAGTCAATGATGAGGTTGGTGCAACGGTCGAGAAGCTTGTGCGCCCACTCGGGTTTCTCGACGAGATCAATCATCAGGTCCGTCGTGCTGCGAACAAAACCGGCGGTGCACATCGGCCCACGTGACGTGACGAACGGCAGAATCTCACCCGTGTCAAGAATCCGCTGCCGCTGCATTCGAATACGATGGAGCGTCATCGCCATGAACGCGTCGTGTTCGACTTCGTATTCGGGCCAAAGTTCCAGGTCTTCGATGTGATAGAGCGTGTGATATTCGCTCGGCGTGTTGTCCTTCCAGAATTTGATTTTCGCACCAAGCGCGGACGGTTCGGCGGCCATGCCGTATTCCATCCACCAACCGGGCACGAACATGATGTCGGGAAACTCCTGGTGAATCTTCAGGTGCGACTGAAACCAGAGTTCCGGGTCGAGGTAGAAATCCATGTGTTTGATGCCGAGATAGCCGGGAATCCACGGACTATCGATGATCAGCGCCATCGGCACCTTGTCCAACTTCTCCAAACGCGCCGCCTTCTTAAAAATCTCCCACTGTTCAGGTCTCATGATAAATCTTCTGCATCCTCGTTGGTTTGCTTAACACCAGACGCGACAAGGATGTTTCAAATTCTGCCATTTGAAAACACCCGTTGTCGAATCCATAGTCCTGTCCGGCTCGCGTCGCATCAAGTTGCAAAATGCCTTTCGGAGCATTCTCCATGTGATTCGTAAGTTCCTCCATTGCTGCGCCAATTTGCGGTTGAAATACTTAGCGCCATTTCCGAGAGTTGCAACCGTTCACCGGTCAAAGCTCTGAAAAAAACGCCATGACGAACCAACCTGCGCACGTCCGGATTTTCCGCGATTCCAAGTTCCCCACCGAAGCCCCGTCCGAGTTTGAACCAGGCTATTTATGAAATCTCCGAGATATCTCGTTCCCAACGGCACCTACATGGCCGATCCGGCGGCGCATGTGTTCAACGGCCGGCTCTACATCTATCCCTCGCACGATATCGAATCGGGCATCCCGGAAAACGACCTGGGCGACCATTTCGACATGCGGGATTATCACGTCCTCTCGATGGACTCCATCGACGGCCCGGTGACCGACAACGGCGTGGTTCTGGACCTGAAGGATATTCCCTGGGCCGGACGCCAGCTCTGGGATTCCGACGTCGCTTACAAAAACGGAAAGTATTACCTCTATTTTTCGCTGAAGGACAAAAACGACGTGTTCCACCTCGGCGTGGCCATCAGTGACAAGCCGGAGGGTCCGTTCATCCCGCAGGAGAATCACATCAAAGGCAGCTATTCGATCGACCCCTGCGCCTTTCAAGATGATGACGGATCGCATCACCTGATTTTTGGCGGGCTATGGGGCGGACAATTACAACGGTATCGCAACAACAAAGCCATCGAGTGCGGAAAAGAACCGGCCGACCATGAACCGGCACTCTGCCCGAAGATCGTTCGTTTGAGCGACAACATGCTGGAGTTCGCCAGCGCACCGCGCGACCTCGTCATTCTCGACGAGCATGGCCAGCCACTTAAAGCCGGCGATCATGACCGTCGTTTCTTTGAAGCGTCGTGGATGCACAAATACAACGGCAAATACTATTTCTCTTACTCGACCGGCGACACCCACTTCCTGTGCTACGCCACGAGCGATAATCTTTACGGGCCGTTTACGTATAAAGGGGTGATCCTTACGCCGGTGGTCGGCTGGACGACGCATCACTGCATCTGCGAATTCAAGGGCAAGTGGTATCTGTTCCACCATGATTCAGTGCCATCCGGGGGAAAGACCTGGCTGCGCAGCCTGAAAGTAATCGAACTCGAATATCTTCCCGATGGTTCGATCAAGACCATCCAGGGCCAAGCATGAAACTACCGGTGACTGAAAGCATCAACCGCGAACCACGCGAAATACGCGAAAACAGAAGGTTCGCGTATTTCGCGTATTTCGCGGTTTGAATCTCATGAACTCCTCCAACCAAAAACTCTCCTTCCTCGAAAAGGCCGGTTACAGCGGTGGCGACGCCGCGGCGAACTTCGTCTTCATGACGATGGTTCTTTTCCAGCTTAACTTTTACACGGATGTGTTCGGTTTGAGCGCGGGCGCGGCAGCAGCCATTCTGTTGTGGCCACGCCTCTGGGATGCGGCTTTCGACCCAATCATGGGCGTTTTGGCGGATCGCACGCGCACGCGTTGGGGACGATTTCGGCCGTGGGTGATCTGGACGGCAATTCCGTGGGCGATAGTCATGGTGCTGGCCTACACCACTCCCAAAGGTTGGAGCTATGCGGCACTGATCGCCTACGCCGCGATCACGAACACGCTGCTCATGACACTCTACTCGATGAACAACATGCCGTATTCCGCGCTCGGCGGCGTGATGACCGGCGACCTGAACGAGCGCACCAAGCTCAACTCATTCCGCTTCGTCGCCGTCAACATCGCGCAGTTTGTCGTCGGCGGTTTTACGCTCCCGTTGGTGGCGAAGTTCGCCGTCGGTCACGACCGCCAATACGGGTGGCAAATGACGATGACCATTTGGGCGGTCTTGTGCCTCGTGCTGTTCGCCATCACTTTCTTCACCACGAAGGAACGCGTTCAGCCAGTAGTGGAGGTTAAATCATCTCCGAAACAGGATTTTGTCGACCTGCTCAAGAACAACCCGTGGAAAGTGATGTTTGTGATGACGCTGATTCACTTCGCCATTTTGTCGTTCCGCGGTGGCGCGCTTTACAACTACTACCATCACTATGCGGACAAGGCGGCGATGTTCGATTTCGTGGAGAAACTCGGCCTCACTGCGCCCGTGCTCGCTCCCGATGCGCCGAAACCCGGTGGCTTGTTGGAATGGCTTGGTTACGTTGTCCACGGCACGCGCGACAATCTCGCGTCTTCCAATGTGGCCGACGTGTTCAACAGCATCATCAACATGGTAGGGACAGGCGTTACGATCATCGTGATCCTGCTTTCACCGCCGCTGTCGAAGAGGTTCGGAAAGAAGACCGTGTCCGTCGCGGGCTTCGGGCTGGCCGCGCTGGGAACGTTCGCGTTTTATCTGCTTTCACCGACCAACGTCGTGGGCATGCTGGTGCTGACCATTCTCATTGCGATCTGCTATGCGCCCACCATCCCGCTGGTCTGGGCCATCTTCGCGGACGTGGCGGATTACTCGGAATGGAAGATTGGGCGGCGCTTTACCGGAATGGTCTTCGCGACGATTGGCTTCGCTTTGAAGTCTGGCCTGGCGCTTGGATCGGCATCGTTCCTGTGGATCATGGCGGGCTTCTTTAACTACGACACGAAGCAACCCAGCGCGCCGGACGCCATTGCCGGTTATCGCTTCACGAGCGGCATTTTCGTGGGCCTGCTCTTCGCGATTTGCACTGTCCTGCTGATGATTTATCAACTCAACAAACAGACCACGATCCAGATGGCCGACGAACTGGCCGAACGACGACGCAAAGCTGCCGGTACCACATGATCGACGCGGGGATCACGGAAAAATCTCCACTACTCGGAGATTGGTTGGCGGGCCGGGTGTGCTTGAACTACCCGGCGTAAATGAAGCTTCATTGGAGAACTCACTTTCATTGCCAACGCCATCAAATGCCGTCGCCGCGAAGTAATACCTGGTTCCGGTCACCAAACCGCTGATCGTCGCCGTGGTGACCGTCCCCACTGATACCGCGTTGGTGTACGTGCCCGAGGCCACACCGTAGTAGATTCGATAACCGGCAACCTCAGGACTTGGTGAAGGATCCCATTGCAGCAAGGCATCAGCAGCATTCCCTGATTGGGCACTGCTAAAAAGAACTCCGAGAAAGAAGAAACACAAACACTTCCGCCAAACATCAGCTCCATGGCACATCATACGACGGAACGCCCAGATGCAAGAAGGTTGCCAGACTGAAAATATTGCGAAAGTCGCAAGCCGGACGGTCTAATCAACCACTTGCGACTCGCCTCATCTGCGGCGTGTTAGAGATTCGCACAACGCTCGTTCAAATCTTAAACCAACCGCACGTTTCGCGTTACGGAGCAATTTGAACCACACGCAGATTGCCGGGCGCGCCGACTCGCTGCCGCACCGTGAACAGGAAGACCCGGTCCGCGGTCGCCTGTCCATCGCTCACCGTAAGCGTGATCTGAGACATACCGGTCTGCGCGGGCAACGGCGCGAGATTCAAGGTCCGATTCGCCCCACTGCCGCTGACGACGATGTCCGCATCGGTAATCAGGCTCTGGTTGGTGGAGGTCGCGGACACCGTCAAGCTGCTGGCGGGTGTCTCAGCATCGCCAACAGTGAACGGTATTGGCGGAATGATCGCCCCGACGGTCGTCACCAGATTGGAAATGACACTAATCGTAGGCAAGCGATTCACCGTCACCGCAAAAGCGCGGCTCACCGTGTTGCTGGTCGCGCCGCCGTCATTGACGGTCACGGTAATGGTTGCCGAACCACCCGCACCAGCCACTGGAGTAAACGCAATTGAACCTGTGCTGTTCGGGCTCGTGTAATTCACCGTTGGATTGGGAATCAATCCGGGATTGCTTGAACTGGCCGTCACGCTCAGCGTTTGCACTTCGTTACTGGCGCCACTGCTGATGCCGGACAGGTTTACCGTCTGCTGTCCCGCGCCCTCGTTGACCGTCATGTTCGCCAAGGCATTGAGGGTCGGCTGCTGGTTCACCGGACTGACCGTCACGCTGAACGTGCGACTCACCGTGCTATTGCTTGAACCCCCATCGCTGACTTGCACCGTAATCGTGGCTGAGCCGTTGGCGAAGGCAACCGGAGTGAAGGTCAATGTGCCCGTGCTGTTCGGGCTGGTGTAGTTCACGGTCGGATTCGGAATCAAACCAGGATTGCTCGAGCTCGCCGTCACGGTCAGCGTTTGCACTTCATTGCTGGCGCCACTGCTGATGCCGGACAAATTCACGGTTTGTTGCCCCGCACCCTCGTTAATGGAAATATTCGCGATCGTGTTAAGCGTCGGTGCCTGATTGACCGGATTAACCGTCACGGTGAAGGTGCGCGACACCACATTGTTGCTTGACCCGCCATCGTTGACCTGAACCGTGATTGTCGCCGAGCCGAAAGCGAAGGCAACCGGCGTAAAGGAAATCGTGCCTGTCGCGTTCGGACTCGTGTAGTTGACGGTCGGATTCGGTATCAACGCCGGATTGCTCGAACTGGCCGTGACCGTGAGGGTTTGCGTCTCATTTGCCGCACCGCTGCTGATGCCGGACAGATTCACGGTCTGCTGCCCGGCACCTTCGTTGATGGTCACGTTCGCCAAAGTATTAAGCGTGGGTTGCTGGTTCACCGGGGTCACCGTCACGGTGAACGTGCGAGTCACGATATTGTTGCTCGCCGCGCCGTCGTTCACCTGGACCGTAATCGTGGACGAACCAAACGCGCTGGCCACTGGCGTAAAGGTGAGTGTGCCAGTGCTGTTCGGACTCGTGTAATTTACGGTAGGATTCGGAATCACGCCCGGATTGCTGGAACTCGCCGTGATGGTCAGCGTTTGCACCTCGTTACTGGCGCCGCTGCTGATGCCTGCCAGGTTGACGGTCTGCTGACCGGCGTCTTCAGCGATCGTCATATTGACCAGGGAATTAAGCGTCGGCGCTTGATTCACCGGATTCACGGTCACGTTGAATGTGCGCGAGACAATGTTGTTGCTCGCTCCGCCGTCATTGACCTGCACAGTGATTGTGGCCGAACCGAAGGCCAACGCCACCGGAGTGAAGGTAATCGTGCCTGTGCTGTTCGGGCTCGTGTAGTTCACGGTGGGAGTTGGAATCAAACCAGGATTGCTCGAACTCGCGCTGACGGTCAGCGTCTGAGCTTCACCGCCACTACCGATGCCGGACAGATTCACCGTTTGCAATCCAGCGCTTTCGTTGATCGTCAGATTCCCGAGCGCATTCAGGGTGGGAGGTTGATTCGCGGGTCCAGCCGGCACGTACGACGTTTCGTTGGAGAAATCGCTCTCAATTCCGGTGTCATCGAAAGCGGTGGCGGCGAAATAGTATCTCGTTCCCACCACCAGACCGGTGAGGGTGGCGTTCGTAACGAGCCCAACGGGCGCCGAGTTCGTATAATTGCCACTGGCGACGCCATAATAAATTCGATAGCCCACCACCTGCGGATCCGGAGAAGCATCCCAGGCCAGCATCACGTCGGCGGCACTGGCGGAAACGGGTTTGCTGAATAGCGCTACGAGAAGCAAGACAAACGTCGTGAACCTCTCCCGAACAACAGCTCCTTGATACAACATACTTCCGGGCCCGCACGCAGGAATGTTGCCAAGAACCGAATACTGAATTGAGACACTGATTTGCCAGCGCGCATCAACGAGTTCCGCGCCGCTGTGTGGAAATTGAACAAGGCCCGGCTGCGAGAGCGGGTGGACTGACCTTTTGACAGCGTTGCGTGGCGATTGTCCACATTCCAATCCAATCGCTAGTCAGCAAGGTGCCCCTTCAGCAATTCAAAAACGTCGGTGGACGCAACGGGCCTGGCGGAAACCAAATCGGTGCGACCACTGATGAATACTGGCCACTCAGTCACCTCAACCGGCTTCGCGCCGTGCGAGCCCTTCACCAATGAAGCATCCAGCGGAATGACATCCATTAGCATGCGGAAACCCAGCTTCTTCTGAAGCAAGCGCCAAACGATCTTCGCTTTCACCAGCGGAATCTTTGGATCAAGGAACAGCTCCACCGGGTCGTAGCCCGGCTTACGATGAATGTCCACCGTGCGCGCAAAGTCCGGTGCGCGCTGATCCTCGAGCCAATAATAATACGTGAACCAGGCGTGCTCTTTGGCAATCACGATCAAATCACCGGCCCGCGGATGATTCAAACCATGCGCAGCCTTCTCGTCGTCGCCCCAGACTGCACCAATGCCCGCCTGCCCTTCCAACAACCTTCGCACCTCGCTCGTGAGCGTTTGGTCGTTCAGATAAACGTGCGCGACCTGATGGTCCGCCACCGCGAATACTTTGCTTGCACCGCAATCGAGCAGTTCCAAACCGAGTTCATCTTTCACGGTTAACCAACCCCGCTGTCGGAACAGCCGATTCAAGTGCACCGGCATGTCCCCGGCGCTGATGCCGTATTCCGACAGCAAGACCGCCTGAACGGATTGCTTCGCAAAGAACTCAATCAAGTCGCCCACGATGGCGTCAATGCGCCGCAGATCGGACGCGATGATCTGATCGTGGTGCGCAGTCTCCCTCGCCCCCATCGGGGGAGAGGGTCGGGGTGAGGGGGCATTACCAGGCTCGACAATGGGGTTCACCGTTGGCGGCCCGTACCGTTGCAAGTTGTAGTCCAGATGCGGCAGGTAAATCAGACTCAACGTCGGCGCGTGCTTGCGTTCAATCCATTTGGCCGACTCGGCAATCCACTTCGACACCGCATCCGCCGCAAACCTCTGCGAATCCACGCCCGCCGCTGGCCCCCAAAACGCCGGGAAAGGAAATTCTCCGAGTTCGCGCTTGATCTCCTCGCGAATCGAAAACGGCCAGGTGTAAATGTCAAAAACCTTTCGTCCATCAGCCGGATACATGGGCCGCGGCGTGATGGACCAATCCGCGGTGGAATACATGTTGTACCACCAGAAAACCTTGGCGCAGGTGAAACCAGGATTTTTCTCGCGCAGGATTTCCCAGAGTTTTTTTCCGTGAACCAGGTGATTCGACTGCTTCCAAAACTGAACTTCGGCCAGTTCGCGATTGTACCAACCGTTGGCAACAATCCCGTGCTGTGACGGCGGCGTTCCCGTGAGGTAAGTGGACTGCGCGGTGCAGGTCACCGCTGGAAACGCCGGCTCAATCCGCGCCAACGCGCCCCTGGCTCGAAACGCATTGATGCGCGGCGTGTGCTCGCCGAGCAGCGATTCGGAAAGACCAACGACGTTGATGACCGCGGTCCGCGTCATGCGTGAACAATTGTGCTGCGATGTCCGTTGCACCTTCCCTCTCCCCTCAACGGGGAGAGGGATTGAGGGTGAGGGGTGATACCTTTCAAACCCGTTTCCGAACAACGTCCGGAGCGATTTTGGCAATCAAGGTTTGCGGTCATATTGGGCGTCTCATCGTTATTCTCACCCTCACCCCCGCCTTCTCCCCGTTGAGGGGGATTCAGGAATGGAAAACACCCAACAACCAACATCCAACATCGAACATCCAAGGTTTCGTTTGAGCGCCCATTGGATGTTGGATGTTGAATGTTGGATGTTCGATGTCTTTTACGAAGGTTTGCGGTCATACTGGATGTCTCATTGTTATTCTCACCCCTTACCCTGACCCTCTCCCCGTTGAGGGGAGAGGGAAACGCCAGCGGCACGCTCTGCCAGTTCGGCAATGGACTTTCGAATCACCGCAGTGTTCATCTCGTTAACTTCGAACCCTACGCCAACGTCGCGAAGCAGCGTAATGGCCAGCCGACCGCCCAGGTGTTCGCGAAACTCCTCCAGGCCGACCAACAATTCCTCGCACTGCAAATCCGGATGGAACAGCTCAAATCCCAACGCTTTCAATAATTGAAGCACTCGTTCAGCCGCCGCATGCGAAAGATACCGAGCCCGCCTCGCGTAGATCACGTCCAACGCAATGCCCATCGCCACCGCCTCACCGTGACGGACGGTGAAGTTCGTCAACTGCTCCAGCTTGTGCGCCGCCCAATGGCCAAAATCCAGCGGGCGCGCCGAACCAAATTCGAACGGGTCGCCGCTGGTGGCAATGTGATTCACATGAAGCTCGGCACAACGATGAATCAGCTTCCGCATCGCGTCCGGCTGAAACTGCGCCAATGCCGATGCGTCCTTTTCCAGCGCTTCAAAAAACTCCCGATTGCGAATGCAGGCCACTTTCACCGCTTCAACATAACCTGCGCGCTTGTCACGCGACGACAACGAGCCCAGCAATTGAAAGTCGTTAATGACCGCGAAGGGAGGCGCAAACGTGCCAATGAAATTCTTTTTACCGAATGCGTTGATGCCATTCTTCACCCCCACGCCGGAATCGCACTGGCTCAAGGTTGTCGTCGGAATGCGAATGTGGCGCACGCCCCGATGCGCCGTTGCTGCCGCCAGGCCCGCCATGTCCAGCAGCGCACCGCCACCGACTGCAATCAGATACGAATGCCGATCAATGTGATGTCGGTCAATCGCGGCATGAAGTTCCGCAACGGATGACCAGGAAGCTTTCGCCTGCTCGCCGCCCTCGCAAAACATCGGAGCACCCACCAGCGTGGCCGCAGTAGAGTCGCTTTTGAAATAGCTCTCAATGGCCGCGCTCAAACCCGATTGCGCTGCCGCCAGCGCCTCATCGAGCACCACAATGGCGCGCCGCGGCGAGCCTTGTTCGTCCCGACTCAAAGTGTCCCGCAAGACGGGATTCGCCCGGTCAAAAACGTGATCGGTAAACAACACCCGATGTTGCCAGCTCACTTGGATAGTGCGTTCGATCAAATCCATGTCAAAGGTCGAGCAGTTTCACATGCCGCTTCGCAGTTGCAAGCGCAGACCGTCAAGTCGCCGGGATGGTTCGCTGTAACATGAGCGCCAGCAGGAACAGACCGGCAAACACCAGGATCACGTCTGCGGTTAATTGCGGCAGTGCAGCGCAATCCACCAGCACGATGCCAGCAAGCAATCCGGCGACAACTTTTCCCACATTCGGTTTCGCTTGAATCAGAACTTCCCGCACGCACCAGCCCATCCAGAACAGCAGCATCACGCCGGCGATCCATGAAAGCGCATTGCGGTCAGGGTTGACACCTACATTGGCAATTACCGGTGCAACTAAAAACAACAATGGGATCAGAGCCACTTTGCCCTGCCCACTTTCTTTCCGCGCCAGGAAGCTGAGGCCAACGATGTAAGCCGCCAACGCCAGTCCGTGCCAAAACACGGGTTCGCTCACAACATGAAGCGTCGCGGCTGCGGCAACGAGATAGAGCAAAAACCGGCATGCGGCCATGATGAAGGGCGCGCCTTCGGTGTGCTTGTGAATCGCGTCGTAGAGGACAATCGCGGCCACGAGCAGCGAAGCGAAAAGCGCGACCTTGCCTCCCACTAGAAACAAGAACAGCCAGCCAAAGAAGATCAGCAGGCTGCCAATCCACCAGACATCGCGTTCGGCGATTTGTCCGGATGGAATCGGGCGTTCCGCGCGGAATTGCCGGTCGAAGTCGGCATCGAAAGCGTCGTTCAAAAACATTCCGCCCACGTAGAGCAGCGTCGCGCCGGTGCAAAGCAACCCAAACGCGATCCAGTTTCCACCCCCATTGAGCAACCACGCCGCCAGACAGTTCGACCAGACCGTCGGCACGTTGGACACGCGCCCCAGGATTAACAGCGTTCGGATTCGAGGCGCAGGCGTGCTCATTCCGAGTTGGTGAAACATCCGCCTTCACGAAAAACCGGAGCGCGGTTGTGCTGAAAGCCAGCCGCAGTGCACGCCAACCTGCTGCGGCTGGTCTGCGACACAGCCGCCCTCCGGTTCGAGGGTTCACCGCGCGAACTTTGTTTCAAAAAATTCTCACCCCTGCCCTCTCTCCGGGAGAGAGGGTGAGAATTCCCCAAAAATGTTCGCGCTTTGCACCCCCGAACCAAAACGAGTGATACCCAAAGATTCGGGGCGGACAAAGATTGGGATCGAGAAATGAAGCATCTTTGTCCGTCCCTAATCTTTGGGGAAGGTCCACGGGGAGGGTGGGCGTAAAACCAATTCACTATAGTAATTTCTGAACCCATGTTCAACGCAAGCCGTGTGCTCCAAGCTGCCGCAGCGTCCACGCGTATTCGCCGACGAGTTGGTCCACGACATCGCGACTGCGCCACGGCTCCGGCAGCACCGCCCAGGTGTAGGTTTCCATTTCCAAATGCGAGCAAAGATGCGGATGCAATTCCAGCAACTTCAACAATCCTTGCACGTGGTCGGATGTGGTATTCAGTCCGCTCGTCGGTTGCCAATGAAGCGGAACGTGGAAATGCACGCGCCATTCGGAAGCTGATTCCGGAGTGTGCCCGTCCTCGGGCACAGCAGCCCTCGCAAATCGGTCGGCTCCGCTTGAAGCTTGCTGCGCCCGAAGACGGGCGCACTCCAATGCGGCAGGCAAATCGCGAAACCTGGTCAACGTTCCGTCCTCAGCGCGAGCGATCACCTGATGCAAATAAACGTCTTCAGCAAAGGCAGCCAGTTCCTTGAGTGAGGTCGCACTTGGCCGCAGTTTCAGCGCATTGCTCAGGTGGATTTTGCTGAGTCGAATGCCACGCTCCTGAAACTTCATCACCGACTCAGCCGGGTCTTCGAATTCAATCGCAAAGTGGCATGCGTCGTAATTCACGCCCAGGTGAGATTCCAGCCGCGCTTCGTCCGGATGCTCATCGTGCATCTGCTCGAAAAACCGCAGCGTCTCCGCGGTATTCTCAAACCAGCCGAACGGCTCCGGCTCAACCCCGAGGTGCAGTTGCCGATTCGCCTTTTCGCTCAAAGCCGAGATGTGCTCCACGCAACGCCAGAAGTTGTCGCGCATCGCGCGCTCCTGCTCGGGCGACGTGATAAAATCCTTGAACGAACCCGGCAACGTGCTCACGCTGCCCTCGATGCCGAGGGGAACCAGTTGCGCCAGTATATCGAACAAGCGGTTCGTGTATTCGAGCCGGCGCGGATCGGTCCAATCCGGGCGATAAACATTCTCCTTCACACGTGTGCCGTGAAACTGGCCGAACGGAAATCCATTGATCGTAAAAACGTAACAATCGTGTTCATCCAGCCAGCGTTGAAACTTCAGCAACGCCTGCGAATCCGAAAGCTCACGCGACGCCTGATCGCTCAAGCGCAAGCCGATCGCGTAGCGGCCGTTGGGTTGCACCCGGTCTTTAACCCGCAAAGTGTGATGCTCCAACGCGGAAAATGTTTCCGCCCAACTTTCGCCGCGATGGACGTTGGTGCAGTAGGCGAGATGCAGGCCGTGCTTCAGCGTCATGAAAGTTGTGGGTGTTCGAATAAACGCAGAGACGCAGAGAACGCAAAGCAGCGCAAAGCTTGTTCTGGCTTCCTGGAGCGCCAACTTAAAGAAATTAAAACATCTGCTCCATGACTCTCAGCGTTCTCCGCGCCTCCGCGTTTATTCCCTTTGAGCGTCATGCTTGCAGTTCCTCAAGCTGTGGCTTCGCTCAATTTGAACTTGGGACATTGACTCAAAAAGCGCCTGGGGTTCTGATAAACCAACCGGTCAATCGCCTCGGCCGTGTGACCCCGTTTGCGAAGCTCCAGCGCGGCATACGGAATCGCCAACGGCACGCTCACGCCCCAATCGCATGCGCTGTTCATCCAGAGTCGTTCGCCACTGTATTGCTCAATCATATCGACAGCGCGGGCGGCAGTGCATTTGGTTTCGGGATACAAAGTCATGCCGCCCCAGAAACCGCCGTCCAGAACCATCTTCACCGTGTGTTCCTCGACGTGATCAATCAGGCAACGCTCCGGCTTGATGCGCGAATCCGCCTTCAACACATCGAGAATCAGCCGCGTGCCTTTGAACTTGTCTTCGAGATGCGGCGTGTGAACGAGGATCAGTTGATTGTGTCGCGCCGCCAGGTCCACGTGCATTTCGAGCACCCTCATCTCGTTACGCGAATTCTTGTTCAAGCCGATTTCGCCAATGCCAAGGACGTTTTGGCGTTCAAGGAATTTCGGGATGAGTGCAATGACATCCTCAGCGAGCTTCACGTCTTCGGATTCCTTGGGGTTGATGCACAACCAGCAGAAGTGCGGCAACCCGAACTTGGCCGCGCGCCGGGGCTCGTGTTCAGTCAGTTGACAAAAGTAATCGTGAAATCCGTCCGCTGAACTGCGATCAAACCCGGCCCAGAAAGCCGGCTCGCACACAGCCGCGCATCCGGCGACGACCATCGCCTGGTAGTCATCCGTCACCCGACTGACCATATGCGCGTGAGGTTCGATATATCTCATGACAGTTATTTCCCCGGCCAGGCCCCGCAAGCCGCCTTGGTTGTAGCCGCAGGAATGGGCTCCGTCGTCGGATCACTCAGCGCATTCAAGACGCGCTCGGCCCGCGAAGGCTGTCCGAAATGCAACTGACTCAAAGCCTGGTTGAATGCGGCGAGCCGAAAGTCGCCTTCGCCCCTGGCGCG
>DASUGI010000146.1:0-3323 GCA_036274115.1 Verrucomicrobiia bacterium | reverse complement strand
AAAATCCATTTCGGGAGAAGGTGGCGCGTGTTTCGAGTTTTGACACGCTCGCCTGGGCGATAGTGTGGGCTGCGGTGTTGTTGTTCGCCGTAGTCGTGACGAGCCGCCTTCTCCCGGCTTTTCCTCGAGGGCTTGCTCGCGGGGTTGTTAGCATGGCCGTGCTCGGAGTTGGGGTCGCTGGAGCAGGGATCGCGGTGCAGTGGCCGGACCGAAATCGTGCCGTAGTGCTGGAGACGAATGTTACCGGGCACATCGCGCCCGCTGACGCGGCTGGAGTATTGTTCAACCTGCCGGAAGGCGAAACAGTGCGCGCCGTTAAATCTCACAACAGTTACACGCTGATTCGATTGCGCGATGGTCGGTCTGGCTGGGTTAAGAGTTCGGCGGTGGAACGCGTGTGTCTTTGATTGAAACCGTGTTCAGACTTCGTCTCGTTCTCAAGGCAATCGAGGACGAGAACGACGACGAGGACGAGGACGGGCTGATTCGCGCGACACCTCTGCTCGCACCCCGTGGAACGCGTGATTTGACGGCGGCATCCATGATGGCTAGCCTGCGGCATCGAACAATTCTTCGGGCACAAACATGCGCGTCCTGGTCGTGGAAGATGACAAGAAGATCGCGGCCTTCATTTCGAAAGGATTGAAGGAGGCCGGCTTTGCTGTGGACACCGTGGGCGACGGCGAGGATGCGCTGCATGAGGGATTAAGCAATCACTACGACGCGGCAGTGGTGGACTTGATGTTGCCCAAGCTCGACGGGTTGAGCGTGATCGAGCGTTGGCGTTCGCAAAAGGTTAAAACCCCCGTGCTCATCCTCAGCGCCAGGCGCTCCGTGGATGATCGTGTGAAGGGCTTGCAGGCCGGCGGCGATGATTATGTCACCAAGCCGTTCGCGTTTTCGGAGTTGTTGGCGCGAGTGCAGGCGTTGATTCGACGTTCAACTCAAACCAGCGAACCCACGTCACTGACGTTCGCTGACCTCAGTTTGGACCTTTTGAAGCGCGAGGTGCGACGCGGCGACAAGTTGATTGAGTTGCAGGCCCGGGAGTTTTCCCTGCTCGAATACTTGATGCGCAACGCCGGTCGCGTGGTTTCCAAGACGATGATCCTGGAGCACGTCTGGGATTACGCGTTCGATCCATCCACCAACGTCGTGGATGTGCTCGTCTGCCGTCTGCGCAACAAGATCGACCGCGACTTCGAGCCAAAACTGCTGCACACCTTGCGAGGAGCGGGCTATGTCCTCAAGCGACCATAACCAGCCACGCGGCAGTTTTGGGCGTCGGCTCAATATCTTGTTTGCTGCGGTGGTCACGGGCGTTTCGGTGGTCGTCTTTCTCGTCGCCTACTATTTGCTCGCCGCCAACATTCGCGAGAAGGACCAGGAACTGATTGAAGCGCGGCTGGACTTGTATCAGGCCTGGTATGCCGAGGGCGGGTTGGCGGGCCTTACGACGCGCTTCGCTGCCGAAGCAGACAGTGGCAAAGAAACCTTTTTCGTCCGCATCGTCGGTCCGGATCACCTGGCGCAATTTGTCAGCATGCCGACCAAGGAAGGCACGCTGGATTTCAGTCTGCTCGAACAAGTCAGCACGAATCACTCGCCCGTAGAGTGGTTTACCCTTCCGGCCGCAAAACGCCATGCACCCTGGTTGATCGCCACCACGCGGCTTCCGGGCGGACAATGGTTGCAAGTCGGCAAGACCACCGAAGCGCAGGTCGCCGTGCTGGAACATTTCCGCGTCGTGTTCGGTTGCGCCCTGGCATTGGCGCTCGTGCTCGGCGTTGGCGGAGGCTTGTTGCTCACGAGGCAGGCGTTGCAGCCGATTCGCGAACTGGTGTCGGCATTTCGCCGAATCATTTCCACGGGCAAATTTGATAATCGAGTTCCTCCGAGCGGCGCGGATGACGAATTGAGTCAGCTCACCGGATTGTTCAATGAAATGCTGGACAAGAACGACAAGCTCATTCGCGGTATGCGCGAGGCGCTGGACAATGTGGCTCATGATTTGCGCACCCCGATGACGCGATTGCGCAACACGGCGGAACGGGCCTTGGAGGGCGGGAGCGATCCTGAAGCGTATCGCAATGCGCTCTCCGACACGTTGGAAGAATCAGAACGCGTGAGTCTCATGCTGGCGACGTTGATGGACATCTCGGAAGCCGAGACCGGCATCATGAAGCTCGCCAAGACGGAGGTGAAAGTCGCCGAGGTTGTAAAAGCGGTGAAGGACCTCTACGACCTGGTCGCCGAGGAAAAGCAGATTGTTGTGAAAACGGATGTGCCCGAAACGATTCATTGCTTTGCGGATCGCGGCCGGCTGCAGCAGGTGCTGGTCAATCTTCTGGACAATGCGCTCAAGTACACGCCCAAGGGTGGCTCCGTTGAAATCACCGCGACTACAACTGCGGCGGAGACTTTGATTGCCATCCGTGACAACGGTGTTGGAATTCCGGCGAACGAAATTCCACGCATCTGGGAACGTCTCTATCGTGGCGACAAGAGTCGGACTGAGCGCGGCCTTGGTTTGGGATTGAGTCTGGTGCAGGCCATTGTCCAGGCCCATGGCGGGAAAGTGACGGTGGAGAGTGAAGTGGGAAAAGGTTCAGTCTTTACGGTGCATTTGCCGACGAAATGAGCGGCTCGGAGTTTGCTTCTGTTGCGCGTTGATCGGAGGTGCATTTGTTGGAGCTTTGACCTTGCTTCTGCAATTCGGTTTAATCCGCGCCAACGATCAACACTGAGAATTACGTGGAGACGTCGGAGCAAAGACTCGAACCGCTGCCGTATCACGTCGAGTTGAGGGACTACCTCAAGTCGCAGGAACGGGATTTGTGGAATTGGTTCGCGTCGGCGCGGGCGCAGGCGGATTACACGGAGAACCTCCGCCTGAGCCTGTTGAAGTCCACTTATCGGCTCGACGCGGGGAGTCATGCGGACCTCTACAAAAGTGTTGAAGAGGCGAAGGCGCGTCTGCAACTGGACATTCCCGTCACGGTTTATCAGGCGCAGAACAGTCCGCAGCCCAATGCCGCGCTCTACTTCATTCCCGGTGAAGGGCACGTCGTTCTTTCCGGCCCGGTGCTGAGTTTGCTCAATGCGGAGGAAATCAAGTCCGTCCTCGGGCATGAACTGGCCCACTATCATCTCTGGCAATGGGAGCAGGGGGAACTGCACATTGCGGATCGATTGATTCAAGCGGTCGCCTGCGACCCGCGAGCCGCCGAATGCCACGAACACACCGCCCGGCACTTTCAGCTCTACACCGAAATCTTTTGCGATCGGGGTTCATTTATGGTGACGGGCGATATCAGCCCGGT
>DASUGI010000145.1:0-12293 GCA_036274115.1 Verrucomicrobiia bacterium | reverse complement strand
CAAGCATTTCGCCCATGCCCGCGTAATCACGGGTGTTATCGCGCAGAAATTCCGCTTCGGCGCTGAGGAGTTCGATGCGACGCTCGGCGGCGAGGCGGTCCTCGATGTTGCGCAGGATGACGGTGTGGAAGACCGCGCCGCGGTTGGTGAAACGGGAGATCGTGGCCTCAGCGGGAAACGTGGATTTGTCCCAGCGTTGCACGAGAAAGCTTTGGGGAATCCAGAGCTGGCGATTGCCCTCGGGTTGGGCGTCGAGTTCCCTGGCGAACGCCTCGAGGCGCGCGATGCTTTCGGCGGGCAGGAACTCCCGAAGATTTTCACCCAACAAATCCTCAGCGGTGCAGGCGAAAAGACGTTCCGCCGCGGGATTCACCCGGGTAATGACACCGGTCGCGTCGAGCACCATGACGGCGTCCATTGCGCTGGCGAGCAGCGCGCTGAGTTCTTCCTCGCGCGCCCGAACCTCCTGTTCCTGTTGCAGGCGGCGCATCTCGGCGGCGGCGCGGGCGGCGAAGATTTCAAACAGCGAGATCATTCGCGGGTCCGCCGGGAGCGGTTTGTCATCAAGCACGGAAAGATGTCCCATGACTTCGCCGCGGGTGTCGAGCAGCGGCACGCCGAGGTAGCTGACGGCGTTCCGGGTGACGTCATCCACGTCTTCCGGATGCACTTCCAGCAAACGGTCCGGGATGTGGACCAGGCGTTTGGATTCGACGACCGCCTCGCAGGCCGTGCCCGCGTAGGGATATTCGTAGTGCTCAATAAAATCGCCACGCAGCCAAAAGGCGAGCGCGCGAAGTCGTTTGGTTTCCGGTTTGTATTCCGTCACCCACGCCCCGTAGGTATCCATGACTGTGGCCAGATTCTTCACCAGCGCACGGAAGAAGGCGGTGCCGGTCTCCGACGCCGTGCCTTCGACCACCAGCCGCAAGGCCGCGGCGTCATCCAGAGTTGTGGGACTTCCGGTCACGAGTGGACCAAGAATAGATTTCGCGCACCGCCACCGCAACCGCCGCGGAGTGGAACTTTCGGTGAATTGACCGGGGTTAACGCGGCTGGGTTTCTGAAGACACTGGCTTGCGGGTGGAAATGCCCAGGACATTTGCCACGGCGCGCTCACGACCATCGGTGGGCTGATTGAGGATGGTAAAGCTGCTCCTGGCGGGGTCACGCACGGCCATCACCGAACTGCCGCCACCATCGAGGTTGACGGCATCATTGCAGCCCAGCCGGATGAATTCAGCCGCCAGTTCATCATAATTCATCCCGATGGCGACGCCGGGTTTGCGTCCATCCACAACCAGCAGGATCAATTTGGTAGTGTCCGCATTCAGACCGACCGCCGTTCTTGGATGTCGCACCTTGTTCTGTTGCGGAACGATTTTGCCGTCCTCAACCAGCATGGTGTTGCCGGACACGACTTCCCAGGCGTCGGTTCCCGGTTGGCCGATCATTTCAATGGACGCTTTCCCGTCCTTGCGAACGACCAGACAGGGCCGCTTGCTGGCGCTTGTGGACCAAATTCTTCCATTGCTGGCCGCCGGGCCGGTGACCGCGCTCCACCGTGCCGAGCGAAATGTGGAATTTGTTCCTTCCGCCTCCTTGATGCGAAAGAAATCACCATTGACCACCAGGTCAAAACCATCCCGAGCGGCGATCCGGGTTGGCTGCATGAGCGTCGTTTGCCATGGACCAGTGCCGTCGGGGTCAGGTCCGCCGGGGGACACGTGAAGGCGCACGTTGGGATTGGTGAGATCAATCTCCGCCACGAACATCCGAGTGGGCGGCTGCGTGCGAGTCTCGGCATAATAAGTAATGCCGGCAAACGGGCGATTGGTGGATGAAATCTCCCCGCGAACCGTGCCGACCAGCACCAGTCCGAGCAGAAGCTGGCTCACCCATCCGCGGCGGAACGTTGTTTTAAATCCCATGCGCAATTATCGACGCATGATGCTTGAACGCATTCAACCCGGCGAGTCCGACTTTTGCCGAAGCAAATCATCGACGTCGAGCGCATGGGTGAACATGGCGAGTTCACCGGTTGCCGTGCGAGGCCATTGTTCCGGTGGTCGGTCCCAGTAAAGTTCCACTCCATTGTTGTCGGGGTCACGAAGGTAAAGCGCCTCGCTCACGCCGTGATCGGACGCACCGTCGAGTTCGATGCCGGCGGCCAGTACTCGACGAAGGGCATCCGCCAGCAACGCCCGGGTCGGATAGAGAATCGCGACGTGAAACAAACCAGTGGCGCCGGGCGGCGGCGGCCAACCACCTTTGCTCTCCCAGGTGTTCAGTCCAAGGTGGTGATGGTAGCCACCTGCCGAAAGAAAGGCGGCTTGCGTGCCGAAGCGTTGCGTCAATTCAAAGCCGAGCACGTCGCGGTAGAAACCAAGCGCCCGATCGAGATCGGCCACTTTCAAATGCACGTGTCCGATGCGCACGCCGGGATGGATGGGAACCGCTTTCATCGTTGTTCAACCGAATAGACAACGGGTCGCCACGCTCGTCCACATCGAAATGGCGTAGTGCTGACCATCACTCGCATTGAACCAGCGTTGCCGATGGGGAATCCAACCTTCGACTGGCACTCCGCCCGGGCTCTTTCTAAACTCCCGCGTTGCCATTCAACGAATCCAATTACTACGTGACGCTGGGGCTGGACCAGGATTGCACCGACGCGCATATCCGCGCTGCCTACCGGTTGCTCGCCAAGCAACACCATCCCGATGTCAATCCGGTTTCAAGTGAAGCCAAAGCCCGGACCCAGGCGCTCAATGCCGCGTATGAAACCCTGAGCGATCCCGTCCGCCGACAAGCCTACGACCAGCAACTCGCCGCGCAGAAGAAAAGTGCGCCGCGCATCGCCGGCTCCTTGCGGAACAGTTCACAGGAAATTCAACTGCGTCTCGAAGAATTTCTGCGCGGAACAACCCTGCAGGTAAGGGTGATTGAGCCGGTTGAACCCAATGGTGACGAAGTCTATGAACTGGTTGTGCCAGCGGAAACCGCGCCGGGTACGCGCTTTCGCATTGCGCGAATGGGTGGCGGTATCGTCACGGTGAAGACCAAGGCGCGAGCGGATATGCGTTTCAAGGTGCGAGGCTCGGATTTGCGCTGCGACTTGCGCATCAGCTTCGAGCGCGCACAGAAGGGCGGAACAGAATCCGTGCGGGGCGTAACCGGCAATTTCCTTCGCGTCCAGATTCCGCCGCGCATCAGAAATGGTGAGGTGCTGCGCATTGCCGGCGAAGGCCTGCCCAAAACCCGTGGCGGTCGCGGCGATTTGCTGGTGCGCATTTGCTATCGCGCGGAAGTTCGCATCACTCGGGCTGCCCGTCGGTGATTTGAACATCACAATTCACAGCAAGAATCGGGTGGGCGCAGGCATTCTCTCAGTTAAAGTAAGTCTGTGAATGATTTTGACCGCATCGCAAAAGTGATTCGACACCTGGATGAGAATCACGCGAATCAGCCGAGTTTGGGCGAACTTGCCGCGGCTGCGGGCTTGAGCGAATCCCATTTCCACCGGTTGTTTCATCGGTGGGCCGCCGTGACGCCCAAGGACTTTCTTCAGTGCCTCACGGTCGAGCATGCGAAACAGCGGCTGCGGGATTCGGCGAACGTCTTCGACTCCGCAATGGATGCCGGGCTATCCGGACCCGGTCGATTGCACGATCTGTTGGTAACCATTGAAGCCGCTTCCCCGGGTGAATTTAAATCTGGCGGCGAAGGCATGACGATTGAATGGGGCATGGCGGAGAGCCCATTTGGTTGGTGCAGCCTCGGCTGGAATCGACGCGGGATTTGCCACCTGGCGTTCCATCACTCAGACGAAGTTTCAGCCGGTCCGGCTGAACTGCACGAGAACTGGCCGAACGCACGGTTGCAGCGCAGCGACTCCGCGGCCCGACGCCAGGCAAAAGCGATTTTTAACACGAACACTTTTTCTCCAGCTCCCCTGAAGGCCTTCGTCCGCGCCACGCCATTCCAATTGCGCGTGTGGCGGGCCTTGGTTCGAGTTCCGGAAGGGAATGTCGTCACCTATCGAACGATGGCGACTGCTATTGGAAGTCCGCTTGCGTCTCGCGCGGTCGGCACGGCCTGCGGTTCAAATCCGATTGCGTATCTGATTCCGTGTCACCGCGTGATTCGGGAAACCGGCGTGGTGCAAGGCTATCGCTGGGGCAGCACGCGGAAGCGCGCGTTGCTGGCGTGGGAATCTTCGCGCGCCCGGCGGGCTTCAGGGCACGCCCATGTTGATAAACTCGTCGCGGCTTAGCTCGCCGTCTTTGTTGGCGTCAAACCGAACAAAGCGCTTCGGGGCTTCGTCGGGATCGGGCTGATTGGTCAAAAACTCTTCGCGCGTCAATTTGCCGTCGCGGTTCGTGTCTTTGCGCTCAAACAAAGCGGTGCGATCGGCTTTTTGCTTCGCCGGGTTTGGCTTCGCGGAAATCTGCGGTTTGGCCTCCGGTTGTTTCGCGAGAATGGCCCGGAGTTTGGCCACGACTTCCGGTTGACTGTCCGCCAGGTTTTTGGTTTCGAGAGGGTCAGTCTCGTAGTCGTAGAGTTCTACGTCTGCTGTGTCCGGTGCGGCGCCGGGTTTCTTCCATTCCACGAGGCGATAACGCTCGGTTCGGACCGCGCGACCCAGAATTTGTCCGTCACCTCGCCGATTGCGGGGAAAAACGTGGAAGACGGCTTCCTTGCCAGGCGCGGAGGGTTGCTTGAGCACGGGTACGAGACTCCGGCCTTCGAGGGCCTGAGGAACTTCAGGCTTCGGCAAACCCGCCAACTCGGCCAGCGTTGGATACAAGTCCACGGTTTCCATCAACGCTTTGGTCCGCGTGCCCGGCTTGGTTACACCGGGCGCGGCAATAAGCACCGGAATGTGCGCCGCTTCTTCGTAGTTGGAATGCTTGCTCCACATTCCGTGATCGCCCAAATGCCAGCCGTGATCGCCCCACAGCACCACGATGGTGTTCTTCGTGAGATCAAGCCGATCCAGTTCATCCAGCACACGGCCGATCTGCGCATCCACGAAGCTGGTTGCCGCGTGATAACCGTGAATCAACAGGCGCGCCTGCTCGTCGTTCAGCGGTCCGGTGTCGGGGATGTCGGTGTATTGACGCAACTCTCCCCAACTGGTCGGCGCGTAGCGGGGCGCGCCTTCCGGCGGTGTGCGAAGCGCGGGGACAGTGAAGGAAGCGCGGTCGTACAAGTCCCAATATTTCTTCGGCGCACAAAACGGCAGGTGCGGTTTGAGAAAACCAACAGCCAGAAAGAAGGGCTCGTCGGGTTTGCTTTTCGCCGATTGCAATCGCTTGATGGCTGCTTCCGCGAGTCGGCCATCGGGGTAGGCATTGTCCGGCACGTCTGCGGATTCCACTGGCGCGCCTTTGGGAAGATTGCCGGCGCTCTGATTGGAGAACAGTGCTTCCTCGCGGGTGAGTCCCTGCTTGGCCCGGCTCTCAGGCAAAACATAGGCAATGGATTGTTCGTGAAGATGCGGAACGCTCCAGGACGCCTTGTCCTCATGATTGCCGTGACCGACGTGAAAGATTTTTCCCACGGCTTCGGCCCGATAGCCGTTTTGGATGAAGTACTGAGAAAGGGTGACCGCATTGGGAATACTTTCCCGGAAATTCGTTCCCAGATCATAGATGCCCAGCGTAGTGGAACGCACGCCAGTCATGAGCGCGTTGCGCGAAGGCGCGCAGACGGCTTGATTACAATAGGCGCGCTCGAACAACAGCCCGCGCGAGGCCAGGCGATCCATGCCGGGCGTCTTGACTGTTTTGTCGCCGTAGCAACCCAGCAGTGGCTTGAGATCATCCACGCAGATGAGGAGGACGTTGGGCTTCGCCGTTGCGGCGACGACCGGTTGAGGGAGCATGAGGAAGCACGCGGCGGCGACTCCGCTGAGCAGTAACGTCGTTTTGGAGTTCACGCTGGCATTTTGCCTGACCGCTGTGAAACGGCAAGCTCTGCGGCTCTTCCGGGTGTGACTGAAAGTGAGGGTCAGGTAGCGCAGTGCCACGGGAGCGCGGACAGCTTTGTCCGCGTGAATTCGAAAGTGAAGGGAACGTTGAAATTTGGAAGAGAAACCGGCGGACATGGCTGTCCGCGCTCCTGTCGCGAGGCGGATTTTCAATCCGCTGCCCCACCGACCTTCAACTTGCCTGGTAGTGTTGACGCCGTGCCGAATGGAATTCGGCGATACGCGCTACCCACGGAATATGACCCTCGATTTCAGTCGCACCCGGTGTTTCCACGAGCCACGACCTTGGGTTGTTCTCCCCATTCCTTAAGCCGCGTCATCACGGTAGGTTGCAGCGCAGCATGTTCAACTATCACCGAAAGCTGAAAGTCGCTGCGCCGGGTTATCGGGACAGCGATTTGTCGCGGCGCGAGTTTCTGATGTGGACGGCGGCGTCGGCGGTCGGTGCGAGCGTTGGGCGGGTTTCATTCGGTGCCGAATCAACTCCTTCGATGAAAAACGGGATTCCCTACAATGAATTGGGCAGTACGGGTCAAAATGTTTCGCGCGTCGGGCTCGGTGGCTTTCACATGGGCAAGGCCAGCGAGAAGGAGGCGATTGAAATCGTCCGCACCGCCATCGACAACGGCATCAACTTCATGGACAACGCCTGGGATTATCACGAAGGCAGGAGCGAGATCTATATGGGCAAGGCGTTGCGCGACGGCTACCGCGACAAGGTTTTCCTGATGACGAAGATTGATGGCCAAACCAAAAAATCCGCCGCGAAGCAGATGGATGAATCATTGACCCGATTGCGTGTGGACTATGTGGATTTGATGCAGTGCCATGAAGTGATACGGATGGGTGACGCCGAACGAATTTTTGGGTCGGATGGCGCGTTCGAAGCGTTGATGGAAGCGAAAAAGGCCGGCAAGATTCGTTACATCGGCTTCACCGGACACAAGAGTCCTGCAATTCACCGCCAGATGTTGGATACGGCAATGAAGCACGGGTTCAAGTTCGACGCGGTGCAGTTTCCGGTAAATGTGATGGACGCTCATCACGAAAGTTTTCAAAAGAGAGTTCTTCCACGGCTGGTCGAAGAGAACATTGGTCGGTTGGGCATGAAACCGATGGGCGGTTCGCACATTCTGGAAAGCAAAACGGTCTCACCGACCGAATGCCTTCACTACGCGATGAGCCTTTCGTGCAACGTTGTGATCACGGGTTGCGATTCCATGAAGATTTTGCAGCAGGCATTGGACGCAGCTCGCACGTTCAAGCAGCTAAGTCCTGACGAAATGGCCGCACTCGAAGCCAAAACGGCCTCCGTGGCGAAGGAAGGCGAATTCGAGAAATACAAAACCTCGGAGGTCTTCGATTCCACTGCCCGGAACCCGGAATGGCTCGGCTGAGCCACTCGACGGCTATTGCTCCCATCGCAGTTTGTAAAACGCGCTCGGCGGCGGCTCAGTCAAATCGTTGAAGTTATCCGTGTAGTCGAACACCCCGCCAGCGGGAGCGACATTCGTCCAGATGGTTTTCCAGGTCGCGAGATTTGTAGAGCGCTCGAGATAATAGGTCCAACCCGGCACCGCGGAAAAATTGAGCAGCACCGAACCGTCCGTGACGTTAGGCACGCCAACAAACTCTGCTGACGGGTTGGCGATGACATTGACAATGTTTACCTGACCCGAGGCCGTGCCGCCATGCCCGTCGCTGAGGGTGTAGCTGAATTGGTCGATCCCGCTCGCGGGATTGGTATAGATGATGGAGGTAGCGTTGGTTGTTAGTGCAATTCCGTTGGTGGTCGTCAAATCAAGTGTGGCCAGCGCCAGGGAGTCGGCATCGGCATCGCTGGCATTTCCAGTGAGAGTTGTGAAGGGAATGTCAAGCACCGCGGGTATGACGTTTGTAACCCAGAGGGGAGCGGCAACGGGCTGGCGGTTCACTTTGATGGTGCCATTGGCGACTAAGCTGTCGGTATACCAGTTTAATTCCGCGTCCAGGCCCGGCAGAATCATCGTGGCAAAGGCTCCGGAGTACCCGGGCGCTGAAAAGAGCGTGAAGCTTTCCCCGCCTGTAAGCGCGAGACCAGCGTTCGAAACCACCAGCGTGCCGTTGTAATCGAGGGTGCCGCTGGTCAAGGTGATCCGGTCCGCCAACGGCGCGCCGTTGTTGCGATTGATCTCCATGAAGTTTGTGCCGTTGAAAATCGGTGGACTGTTTAAAGTCAGTGTGCCGAGGGAAAGGCCCGGCGAAATAGTGCCGGCGCTGTTCACCGCAACCACGCCGGCAATCGTCCCCGTGCCACCCAGTACCCCGGCATCCACGGAGACAATCCCACTGCCCGTGCCGGAGCCGGTGGTATTATTCACCAGCAAGCGTCCGGCGGAAACGGTCGTGCCACCGGCATAGGTGTTCGCGCTGGTGAGGCGCAACGTGCCCGCACCACTTTTGGTAAGTCCGCCATTGGTGACCGGCACCTCCAGCGAAAGATCGACATCACTTGCGGTATTGCCGACGGTGAAGGTCCGCGTGCCGCCGCTCAGGTCAATGGAGCCGGTCGTTCCGGTGCCAGCCCCCTTCGCGACGGTCGCCGTGCCGTTCGTCAGGCCGTTGAACGTCACGTCGCCATTCATGAGGATCCTGGCCGGCGTCGAGGCGTGCGGCATGAGATTGATCTTATTGAATGTGATCGTTCCGCCCGCCAGCGTGAACGTACGATTCGTATCCACCTGCAACGTGTGAACACTCAGCGCCCCGCTGTTACTGAGCGTTACCGAACCGGAAAACTGAGCGCCGTAGGCGGTCGAATCCGGTGACGGCGTGTAGTTAATCGTCAGCGAACCCCCAACAATATTCAGCGTTTCACGCATGTAGAGTTTGCGAATGTTGTACGCTCCACTCGACAACGTCACGGTAACGTTGCCACCCGGACGGTCGAGGACCACTGTGTCATGCTGCCCGGAAGTTACGCCTGAACCGGCAGCGCCCGGCAAACGAGGCGCCGGCAGAATCTGGGTGCCGATTGGCGTTAATTGCCCGGGTGAGCTGATCGGCGCGACGGGAGCGAGGCCGGAGTTCCAATTCGCCAACGTGCCCCAGTCCCCGCTGGCGTCGTTCATCCAAATGGCGGGAACGAGAAAATCCTTCACAAATTCGATGCCGCCGTTCGCCGCGTCTTTATCCAAATTCCCACCATAACCATTGAGACCACCGGTCGTGTCGTATTGCCAGAATTTCCACGGTGCCGGTGTCGGCGTATTCGGATACGTCGGATTCCATACGCCGTAAACGTTGGGATAGGTGGGCAAGGCCGGGGGCGGCTCTGTGGTCAAGGGATCGTCGGAAGTGGGGCGAGCAATCCACAAGTACGGCATGGAGGCTGGGACGGTTGAATTCACCTCGCTGTTTACATAACTGCTATTGGCGTAAACCATGGGACGGATACCCGTTTGCTGGTAAATGCGATCCGAGAAGGCCACTGCCCAGGCCGACAGCGAGGCCACCGAGTGTTGGCTGGCGCCGGCTTCCAAATCCAACACTGGCAGCATGTAGCCCGGGCGCATCCACGCGCCAGCCATCTGAATCATGTGATCGGCCTCGTCGGTTCCAGTATTTGCGACACCGACCACGCTGCCGTCAGAATTACTGGTGGTCTCGATAATATCGGCCCGGTTGAAGTGGTAAGGACCGGCGAACATGCCCGCCGCCGTGGCGCGGTTGATGTTCTGCACGAAGTAAGGATCGTCGTAACGCTGCGACAGGTTGTAGAAGGTGTTATTGCCCGCGGCGTAGCCGCCTTGTCGATGGTCTTCGCCAGTTGTGCCGCCGCGGGTGGCCCGGATGAAAACGAAGCTCCGGCCATCGCCGAAAATTCCGCCCACTTGCTGGTCGGTGGGACGTGCGAACGTGGCCCACGTCGTGGTGGAGAGATTTCCCTGCCACGCGGAAACATCAATACCTAGCGCGCGTGGGACCTGCGCGGTCGCCGTCGTGCCAGTGGCAAACAGGGCACACGAAAGCAGCACGGCGATTCGCTTGGCAACGTTTGGTTCCTGCCAGCAGGTAATACGATTCCAGTCCTTATTGATGCTCATGTGTCTCACGGGCTAAATGGGGGGCACACTAACGCCACAAAAGTAACCGGACAAGCGGAAGGTCGCTCTCAGACCCTTACATGAACATGTTGGCCCTTAAAACGAGGTGACCAATCACGGAAATTGCTCGACGTCTTGGAACGGCGGGCGGGGTTGTTGTCGCTGCTGTTGGGTGGCCATTCCGCGGCGAGGCGGTCCAGTTACCACTACGATCCATCCGCCGTCTCGGTGAGCAACTGCACCCGGGTCAGCTCCGGGAACATCGATCAAATTTGCCGATGGCCAATCGCTACCGTTCGTGCTCGTGCTCGTCCACACGCCACCCCGCGGTTGACCGGACTTTCGCTGTCCATGTCCGGCCGTGCCAAAGAAGGTTATTTGTTTGCCGTCGGAAACCGCATTGCCAAGCCATTGGTGATGGTCGGGAATCTTTACGTCATCCACCCGGGTGAATTTAAGCCCGTCAGAACTGGTGGCGTGGTAACCCGATCCGCCCGGCGGTGGTTCATGCTGTTGCTGACCAGCCATGAAGTCCTTCGCTGTTCCGTTGTCCGGTACAAACAAATGAAAGATGCCGTCGTGCAAGACCACGGCACAATCGATCACCACTCGCTCTTCAATCGCAAAACGAACGCCCGGTTCGAACGTGTAGTGAATGCCGTTGCTGGAAACTCCTGAGTAAATCGCTGGCGTGCTGCGGCGAAAATCAGGATGGCGATTGGACGTAAAATAAAGTCGCACGCGTCCGTCGGGCAGCGGCAAGAGTGTCGGATCAAAGGGCCGGGCCAGACCAGGCTCCATTCCGTCGACAATGATGGGCGTTGCCTCCGTCCAGGTGCGCCCTTCATCGCTGGAAAAGCGAAGGGCGACACAATCGAAGTTGCGATTGTCGTCTTTCGGGAAGTGTTGGAACGCGCTGATGAGGCGACCATCGTTAAGTCGCGCCAGCGTTGGAACTCCCGCGCGCTCGAAGGTTGCCAGTTTTTCGGGTCGACCGTCCTTATCGACGCGATACACCAGCACATCGTTGTCCCACGGGCCAGGACGATTTCGGTCCGGCCTTCCCGCCGCAGGTTGGGCCAACAACGAGCATGAGACTAGAAGTGAAAGTCCGGTTGCGACTTTTTCCAGCGCAAAGAATTGAGTGGGTCGTTGCTTGGGGGAACTGGTTGCTGGCACGTGATCCAAGACGCGTGCCCGGCGTGCCAGGTTACGTTACTTGAACACAACCTTTGCGATCGCGTCCTCGCGGTAAGTAGCTTCGCGTCCGGGAGACCATTTGCCATCTTTCAAGTGCTCGGCCTTGACGTGATATGTTCCGTCGCTGCGGATTTCGAACTCACCGCGCACTTCGGTGATGCCACCGGCGTTCCCGCTGACCACTTCGTGAGTGATGATCTTTCCATCCTTGAAAGTCATCGTGCCCTGAGTCGTGAAAGTCGCGGTCGTGAAGTAATGGTAGGTAACCGCCTGCCTGGCGGCATCCCACATGACAATGGATTCGCCGCCATACAGGCCGTCATTGATGGAGTGCAGGATGCGGATGGCTTTCCCATTCAACGCGCGCTCCCAGCGAGCAACATCAATGGCTGGCTGGTTGGTCGATCCGGGTTTGGCCTCGGGCACTTGTTTCCACGTTTTCTCCAATAGCGGGCGCAAGGGTTCAAGGTGCGGATCAAGAGCAGCGGCATCCGCTGCGGCGATGTTGGAGGCAAGGCCGACCGTTGCAACGAGGGCGATGAGGCTGCGAGATATGTTCATTGGTTGAATTCGTTTCTTCAGGCTGCGGTCAGCTTACCAAAGCGTTCTCAAGCCGTATTGTAAAAAATTCCCGGGCTGCGTCCGCCGCACCGATGGGACAAAGAGGAGACTTTTGATAAGAACGGCTTGGGCGAACGCCGTTCGATGTTGACGCCAACAACCATCCGCAACGCTTGTATCGTTTGAAGCGGCCCTGACAAGCAGATCCTGTCACCGTCCCGGTCGCTTCCGGCGACCGGGAGGTTTTGCCAGCGACTTCCGTACGCGATAGCGTGGCATTCGCTGTTAGCGTCTTGTATTTGACTCGCAGGGTTCCCTGAAACAAATATCCTTGATCGTCAACCAAGGGTTTGCGACAACTGCTCGCGAGCACTCTGTTCGTTTGAGTTCCAACACGGGAAATGAAATCGAGAGGACGTTGGACAATTGGTCGCACCCTTCAACCGCGTTTC
>DASUGI010000144.1:0-22957 GCA_036274115.1 Verrucomicrobiia bacterium | reverse complement strand
GAAGACATCCGTCAAATGCCAGAGTTGCCAGGCGATCTCGGTGTTCGATCCGGAGCGCGTTGGGCAACGCTGCAACTTTTGCGGTTCCGCGGCGCTGGTGCCGTATGAGGAAATCAAGGAAGCGTTCAGCCCGGAAAGCTTATTGCCGTTCAAGATCAGCGAAACGCAGGTGCGCGAGAGTATCCGCCGCTGGTACGGCAGCCGGTGGTTTGCGCCGAACAAACTGAAGAGCGCCGCACTGACGGACACGGTAAAAGGACTTTACATTCCTTACTGGACGTTCGACGCACACGTTCACGCAGACTGGACCGCGGAAGCTGGCTATTACTACTACGAGACGGAAACGTATCGAGATGCCAATGGCAAGACGCAGACGCGCCAGGTGCAGAAGATTCGCTGGCAGTGGACTTCCGGTTCATTGAACCACTTCTTCGATGATGAACTTGTTCCCGCCTCACGAGGCGTTCAGCCGGATTTGTTGCGCAAGGTCGAGCCATTTCCGACCAGCCAACTCACGCCGTACAACGCGGGTTTTCTTTCCGGCTGGGTCGTGGAGCGTTACCAAATTGATCTCGTGAGTGCGGCCAAGCATGCTCGCGAGGTCATGAATGGCAAAGTCTATTCCATGTGCGCGTCACACGTGCCGGGCGACACGCATCGTAACCTGAGCGTCAACACGGATTACTCGAAGCAGACGTTCAAGCACATCCTCGCGCCCGTGTGGTTGCTCACTTACAACTACGGCGCACGCACCTTTCAAGTCGTGATCAATGGTTTCACGGGGACGATCTCGGGTCACTATCCGAAGAGTTGGGTGAAGATATTCTTCGCGATTCTAACGGCGTTGGTGATCGTCGGGATAATCGCGTTAATGGCGAACCGTTGAGGGAGCGGACTTCGCGGTGGGAGTGTGTTTAATCAGAGACAGGCGCGATGCGCTGTCCTGCGGAAAAGTGCAAGTCACTCCTTGCCGTTGTTCCGGATGAACTCGCTGATCTGGCTGACCGACTTCGAAATCATCCCCAGGCGAATGGATTCGTCGGATTTGAAGACGGCATTGTCATTCAACTCCGATCCTGAGTACGCCTTGCCACCTTTGAGTTCAGCGAGAAGCTTTCCGTCCGGGTTCTTAAACCGGGCCGTGTATCTCATGATGGCTTTCCCGGCGCCGAATCCGACCCAGAACCGCGTGCCACGGCTGCCCGGTTCAAGTTCGATCACGTCGACATCCAGAATGATTTGCGCGTTGGTATCCACGAGAGAATAGCCCAGCGACTGGAGCGTGCCTCTCAGCAATCCTTCAAACTGCGGCTTTGATTCGATGGCGTATTGCGTGAAGACCGAGTTGGTGACGGTTAACTTCAACTGTTGAAACTGGCGTAGGTTCACGCCGTCGGCAGGACGCTTGGTGGCTTCCGGGGTGACGCATCCGGCAAGCACCAGGGCAATGGAGAACAGCACGACGATGAGTGAATGTTTCATGGTTAACCTGATTGAGGGCGCAGTCTGGCCGGAACATCCATGCGTTTCAAGCGCGAGTCTCGAATTGAGCCGCCTTGCCGATCCCTTCGTCAGAACGTTCCGCTGAAGGTGATGCAGATGGAATGCGTGAACATTTTGTCAACGCCGAAGCTGAAATCGGCATTGTTCCACCATTCCACGTCCCAATCGTATCCGGGCACGGCGAGGAAGCGGTAACTGATGCCGAGACTCCACTCGTTGCTGAACTCGTATCGCAGTCCGGCATATGCCTGCGCGGCGGGAACGAAGTTGTTACCCCAGCCATCCGATTCACTGTAGTAATAGTAGTAGTAATCTCCGAAGGTCACGCTGCCCAACACGCCACCGCCACCGATGCCAGCGAACGGCACGAGCCGACCGACCGGAAGGCAGAACTCGGCATTAAGCATGATGGGCATCTGCGTGAGCGATGAATTGGGATAAGACCAGTTGCCAATGGAGTCGATGTGGTTATACGTGAAGCCAATTTCACCCTCCAAAATGAACCACGGCGTGACCTTGAAGCCAATGCCGAAGTCCAGACTCATTCCAGCGTCCAGGGCCATCTTGCCGCCGCTGATTACCGGACCCCCGAGATCTGAAACCGTGGGGCTAATGGGTATATTGCCACCGATATCGGCGCGCACGCGCCAGCGTTGCGACGAATAGTCGTCGCCCAGAGCGGGCGACAGGCAACTGACAGCAACAAGTCCCATGAGCGTCGTCTTCACAAATCCCTTCCAGCAACCTATGCAAATCTCGCAGTCACTCCACTTCGCGGGCGCGATAGAAGCGTTGCGGCGTAGCCCCAGTTGCGTTCGTAAAATTCCAGACGCCGGTCGCGTTCAGGGTATTCGTACTGATCGATTGCCACACCTGGGGCGGGGATAAGTTTGTCGTCGCCTCGACCACGTGGACGCGATTGCTTACGCCGTCGATTCGGAACCTGAAATTGCCGCCGCCGCGCCTGGCCTCGGTAAGTGCGGGTGAAGGCAGGTTGATTACGAGGACATTCGTTGTTGCCGAAAACAATAATCCATTGTCGGAGAACCGAGCGCTAAGGGTCACAATCGTGTTGCTGTTAATCACGCCGGCGCGAAACAATCCATTGGTAATGGAGGGAAGGGTGGACGTCCAGACCGTGTTGGTGAAGTCGAGTTGAAGTCCGCTGAAGTACCGGGCTCGGCCGATGTAGCCCGCAATCTGTCCTTCGACAGTGGTCGGTGAGCCGATTACGACAACGGAAATCAAGGGGTCGAATACAGAGCCGCCGATGAACCCCGGATCGAGACGGATTACTCCGCCGCCAGGGCCGGGCAGTCCAGCCAGTTCCGGCCAGTGGCCATAAACCACCAGCGTGTCGTCCACCGTAATCCAATTCGTGCCCACCTGCTCTTGCAGTTCCGCATGTACGCCGTAGCCTGTGGCTTCGCGCGTGCCGGCAGGGGTTTCCGTATGAGCTGGCGCAGCACCGGCGATTGGAAAGTTGGTAAACTGGTTCGGAGCCAAAGGCGCTTTCAGGTAATTGGTCAGCACCTGAGGCAACTCATCCAGGACGAGAACTTCGGGCCCCCGCATGCTGATGCCCGGCACGGCGGTAAGCAGGACCCGCAGCGGCGCACTGGTCGCGGATCCTGAATTGGTAACGCTTGCCGTGGCCGTGAAGTTGAGTGCCTCCTCAGTGGAAGATGAATTGGTCACCAGGTTGTTGATGCTGATTCCCAGAGCCCGGGTGTTGAACCGGTAACGGAAGTTCCCGAAGAGGGGCAACACAGACTCGACGTCGTTTTGCAGGCCAGCGACGGCAAAGTAGTATTTCACGCCGGCGGTTGCTGTGAAAGTTGCCGTGCGTGACATTCCATCCGCCATGGAAATCAATCCGGTCACCGGTGTGAGGGTGGAGACGCTCGCCCCCGTGTAAGCTCCGAGTGCTGGTGGGTGGCTGACGGCGTCCGCGCTCAAGCGCACCGGAATCGAGCTGACGCCGAGGTTGGTCGGTGCCGTCCAGGTCCACCAGACGGTTTGGCCAAAATTCGTCCCGTGGGTGGGCTCGCCGGTTTCGCGGCTGGCGCCGCGAAAAGTGGCGTTGGTGACTTCGTGGAACAGGCCACTGATCGCGGTTGCATTGGTGAAATGATCGTTGGCCGGCGGAGGCGTGAGTATTAGCGAGATGGTTAGGCTTCCGGATGATTTGTCACTATTAGCCGGCGGCGCGCCATCCACCGCGATGGAGTAGGTCTGGCCGGCCACTGCTGTGAAGGCTACGCGAGCCTTGCCGATGGCCGACCCCGAGCCGTTGAAGGGAGCGAAATTGAAAGCCACGTTGCTTAAGGTGGCCAGGCTGGTGCCAGTATAAACCGCAACGATTGGGCTTTCGAAAACAAAAGCATCGGCGGCGGCGGCTTCTATGACCGCACTGCCGTTGGTGGGCGCAGTCCAGGAATACCAAATTGAGTTGGTACCGCTGGCGTTGCCGTGTAAGGGTTCTCCGACCTCGCGGGTCGACCCTTCATTATTAATCACATTGGTGAAGCTGCTCCCGAAGAGGGTTTGTCGGCAGGCAAAGTTGTCGTTCGTGGTGCAGTTAATGGGAGCGCATTTGCCATCGCTGTCCGCGTTGTAGAGGGCCAGGATTTCGCCGGCACTTAAGGCGCGGTTGTAGACTGAGATTTCGTCCAGAAGACCTTTCAGCGCTTTGTTGTAGCGATTGGTAATATCGCGACCCATCGTGGTGCGTGGCAGTGCAATGCCAACGGACAAAGTGCTGTGTACCGCACCGTTGACGTACAAAGTCGTCGAACTGTTGCTGCCGACGAAGACCAGGTGTGTCCAGGTGCCGATGGGCGCGGTATAATTGAACGAATAGTCTTGAATGCCCCAGCGAGTGAGGCCAACGCGTTTGGTGTTGGGATACTGTTCCAACTTCAAAGCATTGTTTGTGTCGCTCAACAGCACCGCCGAATCCTCCGGCGAGGCCTGGCGGTTTACCCAGAATTCTGCCGTCCACGGCGCAGGCAATGCGTTCAATGCGTTAGTACTGAGCAACACAATGCCGTTCGTTCCGTCAAAGTTGAAAGCGTCGCCCACGTGGCCGTCGGCGTAGCTCACGCCATTCAAGAGAATGCCATGAGACGTGCCGACGGAATCAGCACCCGAATTCTCAGCCCGCCACCAGTTGACCAACCCCGGGGGAGGATTGGTGCAAGCCGCCCAGGCCCGTTCAGCGGTGAGGAGCGTCCCCAGTCCACACAATACACTGAGTGATCGCAGGGTTGCGGTTTTGAGTTCTGATGCTCGGGATGAATGAGCGCTCATAGACCGAATGAGGCAACTGAATAGCAGGATTTTCATCAACTGGGAAGACGTTTCGCAGGGGCGAACTTGCAGAGCCTCTCGCGGGAGCAGGCCCGAAGCGATCACGACGGCGCGGCAAGTCGATGCAACAACGCCTTCGCCTCTAACGGCGAGAGTTTGGGGCAACCCGAAATCAGTCGGGACAGCAGACCAGTGAGGTGAGGAGCGGCAAAGCTGCTGCCGCTGACGCGTTTGGAGAGTCCGCCGGACCACGCGACGTCGATGTCTTCACCGCGCGCCGCGAATTCGACCAGTTGTCCCGGACGACAACGAAACTGCTCCGGCTGCTCAATGCGAGCGAAGTTCACGGTAATCACGGTTGGAAAATGGCCCGGCCATTCGCGTTTGGTGAAGTCCTCCCCGTTGCCGGCAGCAACAATGTGTCGCCCCCGAACATAGGCTTCGTCAATCCAGTCCTTGTAGAAAAGCACGTGATCTTCGCGGCTGCAGCCAAAACTGCACTTGAGAATGTGGTAGCCGCGTTGCATCGCCGCGCGCGCGGCTTCGCGGATGATCAAACTTCGCGAGCGCAACTGTTGTCCCAGCACGCGGAAGCTGCCAATCTTTGCCTCCGGAGCGAGCTGACGGATGATTCCGGCGACTGCGGTCCCGTGGCCATAGGCATCCTTGCCTTCGCCCGGCACAACGCGCAGATGCAAGCCGTCGTCAATAACAGCGAGGTCGTCTTCCAGTTGCAGGCCGTTCAAACCAGGGTGACTGGTCTCGATGCCGGAATCGAGCACGGCGACTTTGATGCCGTGCCCTCGGCCGGTGCTTAACCAATGGCGCGCCTCGTCGAGGGTTGGCCAGGTTGTGCCGGAGTCGTTCACAGGTCCAACTTCAACAAACGATGCTCCACCAACTGTGCCAGCAGCGCGGTGGTGCGTTGAACCGTGGCCAGGTGCGCGGTTTGAAAACCAGGTGGTTGCGGGGACTGCGGGTCGTTTGGTTTCAGTTGCACACAGGAGACCACGCCACGGCAGGCGTTGAGAAAATGAAACGGCACGGCAATCAGCGCATGGGTCTTGATGCTGAGTTGGGTGTCCAGCAGTTTGCTTTGTTGGGTATTCCGCGCCACATCGTTTTCGAGGAACGACTGTTCGCTGGCGAAAACCATCGAGATAAGACCCGAGTTCAAGGGCTGCTTGAACTGGCCCACGATACGTTCGGCCTGGCGACCGGTGTTGAACGCGGGCTCCAAGAACTCTTCGGCGGCATCGACCAGCCAAACCGTGCCTTCATCCGCAGCCGCTTCTTTGAATCCTTGCTCCAGAAGTTGTCGGAGCAATGGGTCGATCAACCGGCCGAATTGCGCGGCGTGAAGCTCGTCGCCAATGCGGGACATCCGTTCCCATAGATCCGACTTCAAGTCCGCCAGGGCAGGCTCGGGCAACAATTTGTGGCGAGTGGGCACGGGGACTATTTGTTATCACCCATGGTGCGGAGCGCCTTTACTTCGGCGGCAAGGGCCGCCACCCAATCCGGATGTTCATCGAGCTGCCGAAGCAACTCGGCTTGCTCGGAGGTCGAGAGTTTGCCGAGCGCAAAGCTCCGGATGCTGGCGCTGACTTCGGCGGGAAGGATGGAAGATTCCCGGCCCACGACTTCATCGTCGTAACGGGCCAGAAAGCCGCTCAGAATTTCAAATGTGTTTGGCATAGCCTTTCAATGGGTAAACGAATTCACCGGCACGACTTGCACAAAATCTTCACAGAAATCCAACTCGGTGAGTTTCACAAAGATCCACAAAATCCTGCCACGTCAGCTCCAGCCAGGAATCCTTTTGTTTCAGGTTCTCCAGCGTGGCGTGCTCGATGCGTTCCATGGCGTGAGCAAGCTGGCGGCTGACTTTGGATTCGCTCCAGCCCCACATCCGCATCAGTTCCCGCTGCGTCAGTCCGTGGAGATAAACCAGTCGTAGCATCAGGAGATCCGCCGGTGGGCAAGCGGCAAAGGCGGCACGAAGACTGTCGCGAAGCAATTCGACCAGGGTGTCCTCCGGGATGGCCGCGACCGTGGATGGAAGTTTCTCCAGCGGATCGATTGCTTCATTCTGCGAGGATAAACTCGTTTCGCCATGCCGCGCTTGCTTGCGCTTCAGATCGATCCAACGGCGGGTGGCAACGGTCGCCAGCCACGCCTGCACGGAGCATTTCCCGCTGAACTTGTCCAGGAGGGCGGGTTGATCGTTGTGCTTCGGAACACAATCACCCCACAGATCCGCCAACAATTCCTCGGCTTCGTCTGCGGTTGCGCCACGAGCGCGGAGGATATTGAAGAGGGAGGCATGGTGACTTTCGCGCAACTGCGTGAGCGCCGCGGGGTCGCCTTGTTGACAGCGGCGCACCTGCGCAGGTTCGTAGCTGGGATCGTCCAGCGCGGAAATCATATGCCGATTCTAATGGGCGACGCGGCTGGATTAGCAATCCCAAATTAAGTCGGATTCAAGACTTCGAGCCGAATTCAACCTGCCGTTCGATGCACAGGCGCTTCACTTCTTTGATCAGGGATAGTGCGGAATACGGCAACGAGACAACTCCGTCCGCCCAATCAGGGGTTTGTCGGTCAAACGACAGTCGGTGATCCACGAGCAAAGTCTTCAACCTTGGGGCAATCGAGCGGCAGCGATCAAACAACTCTCGCGCGGCCGTGTCTCCGTCGAGATTGTCCGTGATCAGGAGCAATGGTTTCGGCGTGGCAAAGGCAAAGGCGTGCCAGGCCATGGCGCGATCATCGAACGCGCAAGTGGGAAGGCCCTCGACCTCGAGGATTGTCTGCGCCAGAGCGGCAAGGCGCGGGTACGTATCCACAACGTAAATAAACCCCTGGCCAGCAGGCCAGCGACAACAAGGTCCGCAAGAATGATCGGTATCCGTTTCGGCAACAGAGCGGTGAGCCGGTTGCTGTGTATGCGGGCGATTCAGGTCCACCGTTACGTGGAAAGCCTCTTCTCGGCCAAATTCGAGTGAAGTAATTGTCGCATTCATACCAATTGGAATACGTCGTCGCTTCGCGGTCTTGCACCGCGCTTTGCATTTTCCCTGGGCGTCGGTTCTGCAAGCCCGGTGCGGGGAAACGTCTTTCCAGTGTGAATGCGCCGGCTTATTTGGGTTGCGCAAAGGGAGGCTGAAACTAATCTCGCTCCGAACTTATGTCGCCTCAGAGGTATAAGTCTGCTTGCCGCCGTTTGTGGAGTGTAGCGGTACGACGGGATGGTCTGCTGCTGGTCCTGTGGCTGAGCGCAGGTATCGCTCTCGCCGCGGAACAGGGCCGGGTGCTTTCTACGGAGGGCAAAGTGGAATATTCAGCACGACGCACCAATTGGATTGCCGCTGTGGTCAATCAGAAACTGGAGGCGCAGGATCGCGTGCGCACGCTCGCTCAGAGCCGGGCCATGGTTCAACTGGTTGAACTGGGACGGGTGCGCCTGGATGAACTGACCACGTTGGAGATTCTTCCCCCGCGCAATACGAAATCCAAGGGCACGCTCGATTTGAAGGCCGGCGCGATGTACTTCTTCACGCGCGACCGACCGCGCGAATTTGAGATCCAAACGCCGCAGGCGCTGGCCGCTTCGCGTGGCACCGAATTCCTGGTCGCCCTGGAGTCAGACGGGCGCGAAGTGTTTGCCGTCTTCGATGGCGAAGTGGAGTTAACCAACAACCTCGGAAGCGTGATTATCCAACCGGGCGAGCAGGGGATTGTTGAACCGGGACAACCGCCGCGGAAGACTGCAGTCATCCCGAGCCAGCGCCTCATTCAATGGTGGCTGTATTATCCTGCCGTGCTCGATCCCGATGAACTGGAGTTCAGTGATGCGCAACGGGAGGCTTTGGCCAGGTCGCTCGAAGCGTATCGGTCCGGCGACCTGCTGCAGGCTTTGGCGGATTATCCGGAAGGACGGATGCCAGAGAATGATGCGGAACGAGTCTTTCACGCCGCTCTGCTTTTGTCCGTTGGGCAGGTCGTGGAAGCTCAAGCACTGCTGGGCACGGTGAACTCCGAGGCTTCAGCGGTTCGCGCGCTGCGCCTGATGATTGACACCGTTCAAATGCGCGACGTGCAACCGTTGTCCGATCCGCGGACCGGCAGCGAATGGCTGGCGAATTCCTACGCGTTCCAATCGCGGTTTGACTTGGCGTCAGCGTTGGCGGCGGCGCGCCAGGCTGCTGAAGCTTCACCAAATTTCGGATTCGCATTTACTCGAGTGGCGGAACTCGAATTCAGTTTTGGACACACCAGGCAAGCCTCGGATGCATTGATGTGGGCGCTGACGTTGTCGGCGCGCAATGCGCAGGCCTGGGCGTTGAAGGGATTTCTCCTGTGCGCCGAGGATAAGTGGCATCAGGCGGAAGCGGCGTTTGCGAAAGCCATCGAGCTTGATCCCGCCTTGGGCAACGGCTGGTTGGGGCGTGGCCTGGTGAAAATCCGATGGGGAGAAAAGCTGGAAGGCCGGGGGGATTTGCAAACGGCCGCCGCCATGGAGCCCAATCGCTCCGTCGTCCGCAGCTACCTTGGCAAAGGGTTCGATTACACACACGACGAAGCCAACGCGCAACGCGAACTCGCTTTAGCCAAGCAACTCGATAGTCGTGATCCCACCCCCTGGCTCTACTCGGCGTTGATTCTGCGTCAGAACCTCCGGTACAACGAAGCGATTGCGGATTTGGAGAAGTCGGTTGCGCTCAATGATAATCGACAGGTGTTTCGCTCGCGGCTGCTGCTGGATCAGGATCAGGCCGTGCGCAGTGCCAGCCTCGCGACCATTTATCGCAATGCCGGCATGGATGACGTGAGTGTTCGTGAGGCCGCCCGAGCCGTGGCGAGCGACTACGCGAACTACTCGGCCCACCAGTTCCTCGCGGAAAGCTTCGATGCGTTGCGCGATCCCACGCGGTTCGCCCTGCGTAATGAAACTGCATGGTTTAATGAACTTTTACTGGCCAATATGCTGGCCCCGGCAGGTGGCGGCACGCTCTCGCAGAACATCTCGCAACAGGAATACAGTCGGTTGTTTGAGGCTGATCGAATTGGTGTCAGCAGTTCGACTCAATATCGCAGCGATGGCCAGGTGCGTGAACTGGCCTCGCAATTCGGCACGATCGGCAAGTTCACCTACGCGCTGGATCTCGATTACCAGCACAACGACGGGGTGCGGCCCAACAACGAGCTGGACCGTTTGGAATGGTACACGACGGCGAAGTATCAACTCACTCCGGAGGATTCGCTGTTTTTGCTGACGAAATATCAGGACTACCAGTCCGGCGACAATTTCCAATATTACGATCCGGACGGGGTGCGACCTCAGTACGTGCAGTACGGCATCACGAATATGCCGGTTGTGCGGACGAACTTCTCCTTTGAAGAATACCAGAAACCCATTGTGCTCGCCGGTTATCATCATGAATGGTCGCCGGGGAATCACACTTTGTTTTTGGGCGGATATTTGCAGAACGACCAGCGGTTCAGCGATACGGAAACCGAGCAGTACATCGTGGTTACGTCCAATGCCATTCCGGTTGGTCTGGCTCGTCAGCTTTTTGATGTGAACTACCGCAGTGTTTTCGAAGGTGGAACATTTGAATTGAATCAGATTCTTCAGTCCGAGCGTCAGTTGCTCGTGTTCGGCGGGCGATACCAGTTCGGGTCCTTTGACACACAGGACCAATTGATCCTGGTGAACACGAATCAGGCGCCGCTTTTTAACAATCCGCCGGCTCAGGGTGATTTCACCAGTGATTTCGAACGTATTTCCGGCTATGCCTATTACACCTGGGAGATCGTTCGAAACCTGCATCTTACCGGCGGCTTCGCCTACGATCACATTACCCTTCCGGCGAACTACCGGTATCCGCCGGTAAGCGCTGGGGAAACGACCGAGAATCAGCTGAGTCCCAAGGCCGCATTGGTGTGGAGTCCAAGCTCGGCAGTCACGGTGCGCGGTGTGTACACCCGTTCCCTGGGAGGGGTGAGTGCGGATGAAAGCTACCGGCTCGAGCCGGCTCAATTGGCGGGCTTCAGTCAGGCTTTTCGCACGTTAATTCCTGAATCTGTCGTGGGCTCGGTTGCTGTGCCCCGTTACGAAACGGCGGGTGCGGCTCTGGATTTGAAATTCAAGACGCGCACTTACTTTGGTGTGCAGGCGGAATTCCTGAAGTCGGAGGTGAACCGACAGATTGGCGTTTTCGATTATCCTGGTAGTTTCCCGATAACGCCATCTTCCATTCCCCAGCAACTGGAATACAAGGAGCCGTCAGTGACCGTTACCTTGAACCAGTTGCTGTGGGACCACTGGTCGGTGGGCGCTCAATACCGCTTCGTGCGTTCTACGCTGCACTCGGTCTTGCCGACAATTCCTGCTACGCCGATCCTTGAACCCGACACCACACCGCAGGCAGACCTCCAGCAGGCGCGATTGTTTCTGCTCATGAATCATCCCTCTGGTTTCTTTAGTCGCTTCGAAGCGGTTTGGTATCATCAGGACAATTCGGGTTACACGCCGCCGCTGCCGGGTGATGATTTTGTTCAGTTGAACCTGATGGTTGGTTATCGTCTGCGCCGGCAATATGGGGAAATCAGTGTCGGCGTGCTGAATCTCACGGACACAGATTACAATCTGAATCCGCTGAACGCCTACCCGGACCTGCCGCGCGAACGAGTCTTTGCGGCCCGAGTGAAAATCAATTTTTGATGGACCGTGCCAACATACCGCGTGATCGCAGAACGGCCCGGCTGGGCATAATCGGCGGCGTCGTGCTGGTGGTTCTGGTGGGCGAACTGCTCCTGCTGCCATTGGGTGATGCCCTTGCCCGCTGGAGCTATGATGTGCCGTTTCCGTGGAGACGCAACATCCCGGACGAAGTGGTGATGGTTTATCTCGACCCGAAGATTAAGAGTAATCTCGGCCAGCCAACCGATGAGCCACTGGATCGCAGCTTTTACGTGCAACTACTTGATCGGTTGACTGCGAGTGAAGCGCGTCTGGTGCTTTTCGACATCATCTTCGACTCGCCGAGTGCCGACCCGGCCGTGGATGCAAAGTTCGCGGAAGCGATGCGCAGGCATGGTCGCGTCGTGCTGATTGGCTATCTGGTAAAGCAATTTCAAGGAAGCGACGCGACGAGTGTTGCGGTTACGACTCCGATGCCGCCGACGCCGGTGTTGGCGGAGGCAGCGGCTGGTAGGGGACTGGCGGAGATTTCCCCCGACCCGGCGGACAATTGCGTGCGCCTCCTGGACACCGGCTCGGAGGATTTTCCTTCCGTGAGTTGGGCGGCAGCCTCGATTCTCAATGCGCCCGTCACCAAGCGGCCCGAAGCCCGCCGGGATCAGCGTTGGTTGAATTACTATTGCGAGCCGCTCCTGCTCCAAGCGGTGGATTTGGACAAGGCACTGGAAAAGGACCAACTGGCACCTGATTTCTTCCGGAACAAGATTGTAGTCGTTGGTTCCCGGCCGGGCGGCGGAGGGGTGGCAGGAGCAGAACGGGAGCTTTTTAAAACTCCTTTTACCCGGTACGACACGGCTTCCGGTCCGTCGATACATGCCATCAGTCTCCTCAATCTTCTGCGAGGCGATTGGTTGACTCGACTTACGGTGGCGCAGCAGTCAGTGCTGGTTTTGGTCTGGGGAATTTTGATTAGCCTGGCCCTGCCTTGTTTGCGGCCATGGTCAGCCGTGCTGGCGTCCCTTGCGGCATTTTGCGTTCTGGCGGCAGCGGCCATTTGGATTCAAGTGCGGCACGAGGTTTGGTTTTCCTGGCTGGTGCCGTTTGGAGTTCAGACCTCGGTGGCACTGGTGTGGTCCACCGGGTTTCGTTATCTCACCGAAATGCGGCGTCGGCGCCGGATCCAGCACGCCCTGGCGGTTTACGTTTCCCCGCACATGGCCGAGCGCGTGGCGAACAGTGATTTTGACCTGTCGCTTGGGGGAAAGGAAGTCCACGCGACCATCATGTTCACGGACCTGGAAGGATTCACGGCACTGACCGAAAGAATGCCGCCGGCGGAAGTGTCTCGCATTCTGATTTCCTACTTCACGGAAACCACCCGGGCGATTCTGGAAAAGGACGGCACGATCATCAAATACATGGGCGACGCAGTGCTGGCGGAATGGGGCGCTCTTTTGCCGAATCCGCGTTCCGCGCAAACCGCGGTCGAGGCCGCGTTGGAGATGCGCAAGGCGGGCGAGAAAGAGATTGCCAGCCGACATTTTCGGACGCGTATCGGCATCAATAGCGGTTTGGTGTTGGCCGGCAATCTCGGCTCCGAATTCCGTTTTGACTACGCCGCCATCGGCGAGACCACGAACGTCGCTTCGCGTCTGGAATCCATGAATAAGTACCTCGGCACGGATATTTTGATCACCGAGGCAACACGGCGTGAGTTGGATGGCGAATTTGTGGTCCGCGCGTTGGGCCGTTTCATCGTGGCGGGCACCACCCGGCCGGTCGGAGTTTTTGAAGTGGTCGGTGTCAGCGCTGAATTCAATCCGTCGCTTTCCTGGCTACAACAGTTCGCCGCGGGGCTCGAGCATTTCAAGCGTGGAGAATTCGATGCGGCTGAAGCGTCATTTCAGAGGGTATCGGAATTGCGCGGCGCACCGGACGGTCCGTCTGCTTTTTATTTAAAGCAAATTGCCCAGCAGCGGGCAAAGCCAGTGGCGGATTCTCCCTGGGACGGCGTGATTCGTTTTGAATCGAAGTGACGTTGGCCGGGCTCTCAGCTTCGCGTTTCAGTTGAAAAAATCCGAGTCGGGAGTGTTTTTGCTGTTCCCAAGCGTGGCGGATAACTACCCTTGTCGCGGCTACAGGACCAACGCAACCACCGCTGACTTGTTATGGCAAAAAAGCGATCCGCGAGTACCGCTCCACAAACCCCCAAGGGAGTATTGCCTTCCCAGCCAGCAGGCGGACCGAGTGAGAAAGCTTCGGATGGCGACGTCGCTCCTCCTGAATCCGCTCAGAAAAATGCGGAAGTGCAAGGGCCCACGCTGACCGAAAAAGCCTCCGCTGCGTTTTCATCGAAACCAGAGCCCACGGCCGAAGTTTCGTCGTCCAAGCCTCCGGTTGAACAGTTCGGAGCTCGGCTCGTATTGCCCGAGGCGATCGAGAAACTGGTGGAAGAGCGCAAACCGTCGGAGGTTAGTAACGAAAAGCTGGCTGCTCCGAAGCCAACTGCGGTGGAGCCGCCCAAAGTGGTGACCGCGGAGACGCCGGCTACGATGGAAACCAGGAAGGTGGCTGTGAAAGATGAAGCCGCCAAGTCACCACCAGCTCCAGAGTCCTGGCCGAAGGAAACCGCGGGGCCTCCTTCTATTGCGGAAAAGACTGTTGAACCGTCTGCCAAAAAAGCCGAGCCGAAGCGCGTTGAGAAAGCGGTCCAGGCAGTGGCCGAGCCCAGCCCGAAGAAGCTGGAAACCCGATCGCTATCGGAAGAAAAAATAGTTGGTGAAGTTCCGATGTTGGAAACGCCAAAAGAGGAGGAAGTGTTGCCTGCGACCCCGGAGGCAGCTGCGGCGACCCCGCGTCCGGCCATACCTCCGATGTATGTGATGATGATTTCGCCGGAACTCGCGCCGGTGGCGAAGGTGGGCGGGCTTGGCGATGTGGTCTACGGTCTGGCGCGGGAGTTGGAAATCCGCGGAAACTCGGTGGAAATCATTCTGCCGAAATACAACAACATGCGTTACGACCACATCTGGGGTCTGACGAAAGTTTATGAGAATCTCTGGGTGCCGTGGTATGGCGGTGCGATCAACACTTCCGTGTGGTTCGGCTTCGTGCATGGGCGAAAGTGTTTCTTCATCGATCCGCATTCCAACGAGAACTTCTTCAATCGCGGCGTGTATTACGGGAGCAATGACGATGTGTTTCGCTTCGCGTTTTTCTGCCGGGCCGCGTTGGAGTTCATGCACAAAACCAACAAGCATCCCGAGGTCATTCATTGTCATGACTGGCAGACCGCGCTTGTGCCGGTGCTGCTTTACGAGATGTATCAGCACCTCGGCATGCGGCATTCGCGAGTCTGCTTTACCGTTCACAACTTCCGCCACCAGGGCGTGGCCGGCGGACAAATTCTTCAGGCCACCGGTCTGCACCGGCCGGAGCATTTCTTCCACTACGATCGGATGCGGGACAACAACAATCGGGGCGCGCTCAATTTGATGAAGGCGGGAATTGTTTACTCGAACTTCACCACGACCGTTTCGCCGCGTCATGCCTGGGAAGCCAAGGATGCCGGGCAAGGGCACGGACTTGAGCCCACGCTGCACACGCATCATTACAAATTCGGCGGCGTGCTGAATGGGCTCGACTACGAGCAATTCAATCCGGAGAACGATCCGCACATCCCGGCGCATTTCAATGTTGAGACGATTGAGAAGAAGTACGAGAACAAGCGCGCGTTGCGCCATCGCTTCTGGCTGGCGGATAACGCGAAGCCCATCATCGCCTTTATTGGTCGCCTGGATCAGCAGAAAGGACTGGAGTTGGTGCGTCACGCCATTTTCTACGCACTCCAGAATCGGGCGCAATTTGTTTTGCTGGGGAACAGTCCGGAGCGCGGCATCAACGATCACTTCCTCGGGCTGAAACATCATTTGAATAACAGTCCAGATTGCCACTTGGAAATTGGTTATCACGAGGAACTCGCGCATCTGATTTATTCCGGAGCGGACATGATGGTCGTGCCCAGCCGCTACGAACCTTGCGGACTCACGCAATTGATTTCGCTGCGCTACGGCACGGTGCCGGTGGTGCGTTCGGTGGGCGGCCTGGCGGACACGGTGTTCGACAAGGATTATTCAACTCGCCCGTTGAATGAGCGCAATGGCTATGTCTTCGAGCACGGCGACAATCCGGGGCTGGAATCGGCGTTGCATCGCGCTATCGGGTGTTATTACGAATTCCCCGAGCACTGGCGTCAGCTCATGATTAATGGCATGAAGTGCGATAATTCCTGGAATCATCCGGGGCAGCATTACGTGAACATCTACGATTTCATTCGCGACAAATAGTCCGCACACTAAGGCATTCATGATTGTTACTCGCAAAGAACTCGACGACCTGTTGCATGCCCGGCACGGCCAGCCACATGCGATTCTGGGGATGCATCCCATCACGCACAACGGACAACGCGGCGTGGTGGTGCGCGCGTTGGTGCAGGATGCGAAATCCTGCGAAGTGGTGGATTGCGCCGAAAACGCTGAGAAACGTTACCCGATGGAAAAGCTCGATGGCGCGGGCTTTTTTGAAACGTTCATCGCCGGGCGTTCCGAGGTGTTTCGTTATCGACTTCGCATCGAACGGGGCAACGGTGAGATCCGCCAGTTCTTCGATCCCTATTGCTTTCTGCCCACGCTCAGCCAGCAGGACCTGTATCTGATCAACGAAGGCACGGAGCATCGCGTATATCAAAAACTCGGGGCGCACGTGCGTGACGTTGGCGGAGTGCGTGGAGTTTCTTTCGCGCTTTGGGCGCCGAATGCCAGCCGGGTATCGGTCGTCGGCGATTTTTGCCATTGGGACGGACGCTACTTTCCAATGCGGTCAATGGGCCACTCGGGCATCTGGGAGTTGTTCGTTCCCGGTTTGCAGGAGGGCGTGCTCTACAAGTATGAGATCGTTCCCCGCAAAGGCGCGATGCGGTTGAAGACCGATCCCTACGGCTCGTATTTCGAAGGCCCGCCCAACAATGCGTCCCTTGTTTGTGACGTGAACAACTACCAGTGGAATGACAAGGCTTGGATGGAGCAACGTGCGAACACCGACTGGTTCAAGAAACCGGTGCTCGTGTATGAAGTCCATCTCGGCTCGTGGAAGCGCAATCTTGAGGACGGCAATCGCCCGTTCACCTATCGCGAACTGGCGGTTGAACTCGTGAAGTATGTGAAAGACATGGGCTTCACGCACGTGGAATTCATGCCCCTTTCGGAATATCCCTTTGAAGGGTCGTGGGGTTATCAGGTCACGGGATTCTACGCCCCGACGCATCGTTATGGCACGCCGCACGATTTCATGCATCTCGTGGACGTGATGCACCAGAACGGCATCGGCGTGATTCTCGACTGGGTGCCCGCACATTTTCCCAAAGACTTCTTCGCGCTGGCGCATTTCGACGGAACGCATCTCTATGAACACGCCGATCCTCGGCAGGGCGAGCATCAGGACTGGGGCACATTGATCTTTAATTACAGTCGTCCCGAAGTGCGTTGCTTCCTGCTCGGCAGCGCGATGACTTGGCTCGATCGCTATCACATCGATGGCCTGCGCGTCGATGCGGTGGCGTCGATGCTTTACCTCGATTACTCGCGCAAAGAGGGCCAGTGGATTCCCAACAAATACGGTGGCCGCGAAAATCTCGATGCCATGGACTTTTTGCGCTACGCCAACACCACCGTGCACCAATACTTTCCCGGCATCCTGATGATCGCCGAAGAATCCACCGCGTGGGGCGGCGTCACCAAACCAGCGAAGGAAAACGGCCTTGGTTTCGATCTCAAGTGGAACATGGGTTGGATGCACGACACGCTGGAGTACTTCAAAAAGGATCCCATCCACCGGAAGTATCACCACAATCAACTCACGTTCGGCATGATTTACCAGAGCACCGAACGATTCATGATGGCGTTCTCACACGATGAAGTCGTGCACGGCAAGCAATCCATGCTGTTGAAAATGGCGGCGGGCGACATCCCCGGAAAAGCCCGCCAATTGCGCACGCTCTACGCGTGGATGTGGGGTTGGCCGGGAAAGAAGACTCTCTTCATGGGCGGGGAGTTCGGTCAGTCCGCCGAGTGGCACTACGACCAGAGCCTCGACTGGCATCTGTTGCAATACCTCGATCACGAAGGCATTCGCCTGTTGGTCGCCGATTTGAACAAGTTTTACGCCGAACACAAGTTTATGGCGGAGTCGGATTACGACTTCCAAAGTTTTCAGTGGGTCAATAACAACGACGGCAACAACAGCGTCATCAGCTTCGTGCGGCACGGCACGAATCCAGATGACATTCTCCTGGTCGTGGCGAACATGACCCCCGTGCCGCGCGACAATTATCGCCTGGGTGTGCCGCGTCCTGGATTGTGGATTGAAACCTTGAACACGAACGCCAAGTGCTACGGCGGCGACGGGGCGGGACATGGTGAGCCGTTGCAATCCATCCCCACCAAATGGGACGGCCGCCCGCACGCGCTCGACGTCAATCTGCCAGGGATGACCACGATGTTTTTCCTCTACCGTCCGCAGGAGGAAACCAAAGCAGACGCGTCGCTGACTGAAGCCGAAAAGAAATAGGCCGGCGCTTCTACGCGGCGCTTCTGCGAATCTTGCAGTTCCCCTAAGTGGGCGGCAACCGGCGCGCGTCGCCAATCGGATGCGGATGGATGAACGTCTTGACGAGGAGCGGTCAAACGACTGCGCCTCAAACCGGGGGTCAGTCAGGAGTCGCTGGCGGACCGATCAAAGCTTCATCGGACTTACATCTCGGATGTTGAGCGCGGGGCACGCAATCTGAGTTTGTGCAGCATCAAGTCCCTGGCCGCTGCTTTGCAGGTCCCGCTTTCGCGGCTGTTTGCTGAAGTTGAGCGGCAATCTGCGGAAACATTGCGCGACGAATTTGAGCGTTGCCGGCTGGGCGGTCCCCGGATCACAACTACTGCCAAAATGAAGTCCGATGATTATGCCGCGCGCCTGCGCAAGCTTTACATCAAGATGGAAGATTTGGACGCCGCGGTGCAGTCCCGGAGCAAGGTTTAAGGTCAGCTCCAGCGATTGTCATCATGGGAATGTATGAGGAAAATTCGCGGCCCGATTGCGGGTGACTTCTCATTGACCGTCCGCGTTGCCAAAGGGACCTTCGGCACGCATGAAAGCGCTTCCGTTTCTGATCGTCGCCAGTCTCTGCGCCGGCTGCTCTACCACCTCGACCCGAGAGTATCCGGTGAGGCTCGAATCAGACCCGCCCGGGGCGCGGGTGTTTTACTCGGAGAGTGCGGCACCGCAGCAATCAGAGAAGAAGAACTCCTATCTTGGAGAGACGCCGTGCGTCGCCATGATTACCGGGACTCGCTCCGGTTACTTCAAATTGCCCGAGATTGCCTACGTGAGTAAATACATGCCCGGCAGCGCGACGTTCACCGCCGAGCCGCCGCGCGGCGTTCCGACCTCGAACACGATTTCTTTCACCTACCGTGGCTCGACTCCTTACGTCGATGGCGACAAGATTCCGCGGGGCATTTTTTTTGATTTTACCAAGTGAGGCCGGTTCGAGCGACTTCAAGGGCCTTGGGGTAAGACACGTTGTCCTGTTCCTGGGCTGATCGCCTGCTGCTCGGGCATTTGCGAATTCCGGCGGCGTCGGCTAATTTCCGGCGCTATGAAAATATTGTCCTTAATTCGTTCGGGACTGGTGGCCGGGTTGTTGATGACTTCGGCTGGAACATTGGAAGCACAGCAATCGTCCGGGCCAGCGCCAGAGAAAAGGTTTGGCCTCGGCTTCATGCTGGGTGAACCCACGGGCATCAATGCGAAATATTGGTTGTCCGAAAATTCCGCCCTCGATGGCATGGTGGGTATCTCCTGGCAGGACAATAACGACTTCACCACGCATGTGGATTATCTCTATCACCTCAACGATCTCTTCTCGATCGAAGAGGAATCGTTCACGGTTTATTTCGGCGGTGGTCCGCGCTTCAAGGTGCGGGATCGTGGTGACGACATCTTTGGCATCCGCACCGTGGGTGGCGTGTCGTATATGCTGAAAGATGCGCCAGTGGACCTTTTTGCCGAAGCGGGGCCGGTGTTTGACTTCACGCCCGACTTTGAAGTGCGCTTTACCTTTGCCCTTGGGGCGCGCTTCTGGTTCTGAACGCTCCATAAGGACGTTCAGTTGTCAAATTAGTCAATTCGTTAAAAGCGCCAGGTCTGAGTTCGACCTGGCGCTTCAAATTTTTATGCGGTCTTCTTGTGGTTGAAAGCGTGCGACCCTCTCGGTTTCCTGAGGGTTGGTAAAACTTCTCGTGGGCAACGCTACACGGCCACCAACAATCCAAGTACCCGGTTCGGCTCCGGCAGTGTGCGGGGTTTACTGGTGTGAGTGTGCAGTTGGCATTAGCTTTCTGCCGACCGCACCGGTGCAGTGGTTTCGATTGAAGAAGTTTCCTTGGGTTTGAACGCCGCTTTCAGCGTCCGGGCGAACGCAGTTCGCGCATCGTCAAAGAACGTGTAGAAGATCGGCACTACGAGAAGGGTCAGAATCGTGGCCGTGGTCATGCCGCCAATCAGTGTGAGTCCAAAGCTCTTGTAACTGATGCCGAGCCGGCTGGGGGGCGACACGATCAATGGCACCATTCCGATGATGGTAGTCAGCGCCGTCATGGCAATCGGTCTGAATCTCCGTGCGGACGCGGTCACCAGTGCCTGGGCGCGTTCCATTCCTTCTGAACGCATGCGAATGACATAATCGATGAGCACGATGCCGTTGTTCACCACCACGCCAATCAGCAGGATGCCGCCCACGATACCGAGGAAATCCATGTCCTTTCCCGTGAGGTAATGAATCCACGCGACGCCAATGCCGCCTAACGGAATCGTGCAGATAATGGAAAGGGGCAACACGAAGCTTTCAAACAGAAAACCCATCAGGAGGTAGATGAAGATGACCGACAATTCCGCGGCAAAGAGGAGGCTGGCGATTTCTTCGTTCTTGGTGCGCACGCGGGTTTGATTAAAGGAAACGCCTTCGGGCAGCGAAATCTGTTGTTGCAATGCCATCAAGCGATCGCGCGTTTCTTTTACGCCTTCTTTTCGTAACTCGACGGTGAGGGCTTGAGTGATGCGTTTGTCCGAGCGGCGAATGCTCTTGGGAGTATTCAGAACTTTGGGGCTGATCAATGCCGACAAGGGGATGGCTCCGTTCGTGCCTGCCGGAATGAAGAAGCTGGAAATGTCCGCGAGACTTTCGCGATCGCGTTCCTGAAAGCGGATGCGCACGGGAATCTCCCGTCCCTCCTGATTGTATTTCGGCAGTGAACTGCCGCGCAGGGCGTATCCGACCAGTCCCGCGATGACCTCCGGATTCACGTCGCTTGCGCTGGCACGGTCGCGATCCACCACCAGCGCCATCTCGCTGGGGGACGGGTCTTCGCCGCTGCGGATGCCGATCACCCCGTCCACGCGCTGGATCATCGGTTCGATGCGCGCCACGACTTCGTCGAGAATCTGCGCGTCATCGCCTTCGACGCGAAACTCGAACAGCTCCTGCTTTTTGGCGTCTTCCTGGTTCTCGCGACCGAAATGCAATTTGATGCCGGGACGCTTCGGCAGTTCCTTCACCAGCTTTTCGCCCACTTCCTTGGCGGAAAAAGGCCGTTTCTTCGTGTCATCAAACCAACCTTCCAATCGCCCAAACTGTCGGCGATAGAATGTGAAATAGCCTTTCAGAGCGTACTCGTCCTTCTTCTTCTCCATGAGTTTTTCCGCATCGGCGAAATAATCGCCGACGTCTTCGAACGAGTATTCGCTGGCGAACTCAACTCCAATCTCAAAACTGGTTTGATCTTCCTCCTGCTGCTCGACGACTTCGAGTTTCTTGAAGGGAATAAAATAGGTCAGGGCGAATAAGGCGATCATGGCCAGCACGAAATCCAATCGTCGCTTGAGAAAGAATTCCAGCGCGCGGCAGTACAGCCGGTTGATGCGCTCGAAGGTGAGATCATAGAAGCGCCGCATCACGGCGTTCAGTTTTTCGTGCGACCAACGTACTGCCGCGTGTTGCTTGCGTTGCTCGTTGGCAGGCAGCGTGACGAAAACGGCCAATGGCACGAAGACCAATGCGACGAGGAGGGAAGCGAGAAGCGACACAGAAATGGGCAGGGCGAGGCGCACCAGGAAGAATTGACCTTCGCCTTCGACGAGCGCCACGGGCACGAAGACGACGATGCTCGTCAACGTTCCCAGCGTAATCGCGAGGGCGATTTCACCAGCCCCTTTGATGCACGCTTCGCGGCGGGGCATACCGTCCTTGTGCATTCGCTGAATGTTCTCGGCGACGACGATGGAGTTATCCACCACCATGCCGACCGCGATCATGAGGGCGAGGAGCGTGAGAATGTTCAGGGTCTCGCCGGCAAAATACATGGCCGTGAGCGCCATCAACATTGAGAGGGGAATCGAGAGGGTGATGATGCCGGTGAGCCGAATGCGACGGAGGAAGATGAACAACACGATCGCGGCCAGGACACCGCCCACCACTCCGGCGTGCACGAGGTTGGCCAGGGAATCCTCAATGACCTCGCCCTGGTTGAACAGGATCTCCATGAAGGTCCCCACCAGGCGTGGGTTCTGTTTCATCTCCTCGAACACTTTTTGGATGCGGCGGGAAACCTCGACGGTGTTGGCCTCGCCCGCCTTGAACACGACGGCGGCGACGGCGGGCCGGCTGTTCACGCGGACGCTGTAACGCTTTTCCGGTTCTTCGTATTTGATGCGGGCAATGTCCTTGAGCCGAAGTGTTGGTGTGACGGGGCGATTCTCCAGGTCCTCCAGCGATTTGTAATTGGCGAGGGAACGCAGCAGGAACTTTTTGCCGGAGTCGCGAACATTGCCGCTGGCCATGGTGAAGTTGTCGCCACCCAGCGTTTGCGCCAGTTGATAGATGTTCAGTCCGTGGGCTTCGGCCTTCTTGCGATCCAACTCGATCAGGATTTCCTTTTCTTCGAGACCGTCGGCGGCGACGTTCGCCACGCCATCAATGCGTTCCAGCTGTTTGATGACTTCGTATTTGATGAGGTTGTAACGATCCGTGAGGCTCGGATCAACGGCCAGACCGATGACACAGACCGGGATGCCGGACGCGTCGTCTTTGCGGATGTAAATGCGATCGGCGTCCTCGGGAAAGCGGGCGCGCGCGCGTTGCGTGCGGTCGCGCACTTCGCGATAGGCGACGTCCATGTCGGTGCCCTGCTTGAACCGCAGAAACACACGAGCAAAACCGAGCGTGGAAAAGGAATTGATCCGGTCGAGACCGTGGACGGTGCTCAATTCTTCTTCCAGCGGGAGGGTGATCTTATCGAGGACTTCAGCCGTGGGCGCGTTTTGCCAGGG
>DASUGI010000143.1:0-8819 GCA_036274115.1 Verrucomicrobiia bacterium | reverse complement strand
AAGACGGTGGAACTCCGCGCGGGTCAGGAAGCGACCTTCAACCGAAACGCTGTTTTGCTCCGCCGGAAAACTCTCCACTCTCTCCGTCTACCACGAACGCCAGCGGCGCGAAAGTGGGGCGGATAAAATACATTATCAGGGGTAAGCGCTTTCGGATTAACCGGCTTATTTACGTCCGTTAGCTCTTAAAGCCTTTTTTGCCGCCTTTCGAGTAGCTTTGAGTCCGGTGCTCACCTCGTCGTTCTTATAAAGGGTCACAGAGCGACTCCACTGCTTGCCAACTCCTCGAATCTCTAGCTTGATGTAGCGACGCTCAACTGCCGAGCAGTTGACTTCGATTGGCTCTGCGCGGTTATCCCTTTCGTTTAATAAGCTGAGCTTTCCTGGCTTAACGTTCCACGATGTGATCGAGTAGGCCTCACAGCTGTCGTCAGGGTGCATCCGGATCAAAATATCGCGTCGATCGGATCGAAGTTCGAGACGGTAGAATTCCGTGCCCTGATATGCGAAGCCAATCCATTCGCCAAGAATCGACGCCCTGTCCGGCGGAAGGGAATCCATTTCCCCCCGTAGTGGATGCAGGCTGGCAACAAGTAAAATGATAACGAAAGCTGAGCGCATATGTTGATGAGCGATTAACGAGGACATCCCATGCACGTATCGAAATTGCTCATATCTATGCCGTGATCCAGCCCAACATCTTTTTTCGCATGGTTGGCCTCGTGGAATATTACACAATCCCTCTTGCAACCGAATCCATCCTGCTGAGTCCGATCAAAGGTCTTGGGACAAAGATTAATTACCTCGGAGCCGATTGTCGCATAACCGCAGACTGTGCAAGGCTTGCCGTCTTTGGTCTTGGTGCAATTAATGACCGGTGTGCTTGCATTCGGATTATCGCAAATTTGACGGACCGCCAAACTCGGAGTTCCGGATGGACACCGACTTGCACATTCCTTCGCCTTTTGACAACTGGCCTTAATTGAAGCCTCGATTTGCCTCTTCTGGGTGGCGTCACACGTGCCTGTGATTACGTATTGCCCGTCGGGATCGATGGAGTCGATTGGCGAATTAACGACGTAGCGGTATAGATTCGGATCGGATGCCTCCTCAATTGGGTCCCTATTTGGCCACCGTTGCAGATTCGGGTCATAGAACCGGTAGAGATAATACACCAAGCCTGAGGGTTCATGGAGTTCCTTGCTGGAAAAGCGATACAGGTTCTCCTCCGCCAAAGGACCTGTCGCGGCAAGGGTGTTGCCAAAGGGATCGTAGGTGTATCGTGCCACGACGATCTGGTTTGTATCGACCAGGCAGGTGATATTGCCGTTTCCATCGGCCGAATAATAGGCGCTTGATCCGGCAGTCCCACTGGCCAGGGAGGCATTGTCCGTGCGCGCCAACAGCCCTCCGATCCCGCCAGCGCCTTCCATGCTTCCGCTCAGATCCTTGCCCCGGGTGTAGGTGACCCGCGGCACGTTGAATCGATCGCGTTCCTGGATCACCAGGTTGCCGTCGTAGATATACCGAACTTCCGTATCCAAAACCCACACCCCATTCTGCCACGTGTACTCTTTCCGGATACGCCGGCGCATCTTGCCGTCGTAGACAAATTCGCTCTTCCACTCGTTGGTCACGATGATCCCGATGAGCTGGTTTTCGTCGTCATAGGCCAGTCCTCGCAACGAGTCGAAAACCAGATTGCCATTGGCATTGTATTGATAGGAAGCGGTCGAAGGCAGGTATGCCGTGACGACATGGGTTCCCGTCCGTCCGGCGGCATCGGTGGCCTCGGCCGTAAATATGTTGTGGCCGTTGGTGAGAAGTAGACCCGCCCGCGCGAAGGTGTTGTCCGCATAACGGTCCGCAGCCAGCCCAATGCCGCCATTTGTCGCGACCGTGACGCTCGTGGCCGGGCCATGGGTCACTCCGGCCACGGTCATTGTCCCGCTGCGCGTGGCACCGGAAAGTTGATTCAGACCGTTCACGGTATATGCCTGCACCAGGCCGTTGTTCGTCCGATAATTCAAATTGCCAGCAGCATCATAGGCATATCCCAGCAATTCATGCGAGCGATTTGTCGTTCCACCGTGCTCCTTTCCGGTCGCTTCCACCAACTGCCCAAGGGCGTCGTATCCATAATCGACAGAATTGGTCCAATAGTCGCCCGCGGGCTGAGCTCCCGAGCGCGTCTGGCTCAGACGTTGGTCGAGGGGATTGTACTCATAGGCATGGTGATTCAAATTGGATCCCAAGCTTGAACACAAATATGTGCCCACCCACCGAGCTTCCGCGTCGAACTGGTTCGTAATGATCGCACCACCCGGAAATGTCAGCCGCTGAACAAGCGCCGAGGGCGACGGTGCCGGGAAGAAGTTTTCGTTTAACAGCCCCCAATTATACTGATAGCTAAAGGCGCCGGCCGGCGATGTGATGCCGGACACGCGACCGACGATGTCGTAACTGTATGAAGCCGTCCATCCCGGGGCATTAGGCTGGCCAAGTGCGATGCCCGAACGCTGGCGATTTGTCCTGTACGAATAGGTTAAGGAGTCATCCGCCCAAGGCCCATCCTCACTCTGTAGGGCCCCAAAGGCGGTGTAGGAAAATGTGGTTGTTCCCGCGGCATCCAGCATCGCGGTGAGCTGGTTGGCGGCATCATACGTGAACGTCAGATCGGGGCTGCTCGGATAATCAACACCCGTGAGGTTGCCGACTGCATCATAGGAGTAACTGGTGGTGAGTTTCTCAGGCGTCCAGCGGCTTGTCAGGCGCCCATTGGGGTCATAGCCGTAGCGGAAGGCTTCTCCGGATGCGTCAAGCTTGTTCGTTGTGCGGCCAAACGCGTCGTATTTCCAGGTGGTGAGCTGGGCTTTTCCATCGCGCAATTCAATCAAGTCGCCAGCTGCGGAGAATGCAAAGGAATTGGTGACGACGGCAACAACGTTTGAGTCGAGGTGAATCTCGTTCGTCATCCGGCCAAACAAGTCGTATTGCATTCTTGTGATGCCGCCATTCGTCGTGCGGCCAGCATTTTCGAGCTCTGGCTCGTATTGATTCATAAACGCGGAAACGTAATCTCGATATTTGGCCACCGGGCCAGCAACAGAGTTGGTGTACTCAAATCGCTCCTCCCAGGCCTCGTAGAGAGCGTCCGGGACAGCGATCACCCGATTCGTTTGGATGGTCAATCGACCCAGAAGATCGTAGGCCAAGCCGCGTTCAACGCCGTTGGCGTCCACCGTTCGAATGACGCGGTTCTCTTCGTCAAATGCATGCAAAAACACGCGCCCGAACGCGTTGGTGGCCGAATAGAGGAGGCCGTTTACTGTATACCAGTTGGTCACTGCGACGCCGGCGCTGTCCACGGTCCGGATCAACTCGCCGGAAAGGGCATAGGTATTCGAAGACCAACTGCCGCCGGGAAATACCGTCGAGAGGCGTCTTCCGAGAGGATCGTAGGCAAAGGAAGTGACGTTGTTCAATGGATCCGTGATACTGGACAGGCTGCCGCAGTCACAATAGGCATACGTGGTAACGTTTCCATTGGCGTTGGTGTGAAAAAGGAGCTGGCCGAAAGCATTGTAGGCGTAAGAATTGGTAAATCCCATCCTGTCCACGACTCTCACGAGGTCCAGTTTGCTGTAGGTATGGGTCACAGTCCCACGGGCGTCCGATTGGGTTAGAAGGCGTCCGAGTTTATCGTACGAATTTGTGACGGCCCGTCCCCGCTCATCGGTGTGCGTCAGAATGTAACCGTTCGTGTAGGTGTAGGAGTTGGTTCGATATGTCGCCGAGCCGTCTCCGTCAACGGCTCGTTCAAGGAAACCCGCGCCGTTGTATGAGAAATCGGTGACGAGGCCTGATACGTGAGTAATCCGGGAAAGCCGCTTGTTGCCGTCGTAGTCGTAAACCGTCGGTTCGCCCAACGCGTTTAAATTGGTGACGACCTGGTGGTCTGAGTTGTAGGCAAATTGGACCACAAATTCGCCTCCCGACTTATGTTGTCGGAGCGCACCGTGGTTAGGGAAGGCATCATACCCAAATTCCTCGGTGTGCCAGGCCGTCTCGTACGTATCCACAGGGTCAAACGTGTCGACTCCGATACGGGTCCAATTATTGGAACTGGAGAGGGGTTTTCCGAACACATTCGGCGTCGTGAATTGGACTCTCCATTGCCCACTTGGAGCACGGGTCGCCTGGGTTTGAGGGACAAGAATCTGACCTTCGTAGGCTCTTCCCTCTACTTTTAATGGATAATCAAACCAGGTAACGGCCCCTTCACTTGTGCCGGAACTCGACGCGCTGGGCTCGCGCACGGCGGTCCGGGTTGTCCCGATCAAAGTGGCATTGCTGGCCGCGAAAGCCTTCAACCAATGTTCCGTCCACCCCACCTGATAGTCGTTCGTCGAAAGATTGGCCGGATTGAAGGTTTGGTTGGTTAACGATGTGCGAATCGAGGACTGGAGATTCTGATACTGCAGGGGTCCCCAATAAAAGGTGTTCCGTTCAGCGAAGCCATTCGTCTCGATGGAATCTCCATGACCGCTGGCGGCCAGAAAGGTCGCCAACGACCGAGATTCCGCTTCACCGCTGGGCCATGTCGTGGCACTATCAAATCCCTCCAAATACAAGTGATTGCGAAGCCCCATCTCCTCAACCCGCAAGGCATTCCAGGAATTCGAGCGGTAATAGGAGAAAGTGGTGGTTCCGTAGGCGGTGGTGAGTGCGGCGACTCGGTTGCTGGAATCATAAGTCATCCCGGAACTCAGGCCGATGACATCTTGAATGTTAGTCAACTGACCAGTGGAGTTATAAGAGAGCTTGTTTGTCAGTCCATATGGCCCACGTACTTCGGCAATCAATTGGGTGTAGTAACTCGTGTTTGTATAGATGAAACTGGTTGTGTTGCCGTCAACGTCGGTGACCTGGTTCAAGCGGATGGAATTCGTTCCGCCACTGTTGGTCGTGTAGCTGTAAGAAAACTGCGTCTGAATGCCTTGAGGATTGGCGTGGTGACTGAGAAAGCAGTAGGTGGTTCCGTTTAAAGCAACCCATGTGTCGTAAACGTTTCTGGAGCCATCTCTGAAGTACAATGTGTAAATGTTATTGGTTTTCTTGAGGTAGCTCCAAGATGCTGGTTCGATTAAATCCACGTAGGCAAGTTTTACGCTGCCATCACCGAGGATTAGGTATGCCGCATCAAATCCGCCCAGCGTGGCGGGGACCAAGTACGAGCGCCACGGTGTATGCCAGTTCGTTCCGACTCCGAAGATCCCAGCCAGGGAACAATCAACAACGCCATTCGAGCCTGGGTTGCCCTTGTAGCTGAGCTTGAATGCCGTTTCGCCGCGAGAAGTGTTGTAAAATAGGGGAGTGTCCTTCAGAAAAACGGTAGTGTTCGGTTGATTAACCCACCAAACGGCCATTGCGTGATCCGGGCAGTCCGGACAGTCGCCCCCACCGGAGGGTCCGGGCTTTTGGCTGCAATCGCCGCATTGTCGTCCCCCGCCCGGTTTGAGCAATGCATCGACGGGCTTGCCTCCCTTGGCTCCGCCATTGGAACCAGATGCTCCGGCTCCTCCGGCGCCATCTGTGCATGCGGGAGGGATGTCGTTTGAGAAGGGTCTCCGACGCAAGTAATCGCACGTACCCTCCACGTCTCCTCCACAACGATACGCCCATATTCCATCAACCTGTTCATCGGGCGGTACAAAAATCCATTCCGCAGCGGTGGCCGGTTTCACGAACAGGAGGCAACCGGCGACGGCGAGGACCATTCGGGTCAGCCCAATCATTCCGCGATCACAAAATTGGTGGTTCATAAAATTGCCGTTGGAAATTGAGTGGTTTTTACGGAATGGGAGTTCCTCTTTTCGGCCTTGTTATCCACACCCTGAACCCCTGGTCGCTGGCGTTTTGCCAGTTCGTTTCTCCCGAATCCAATGTTCCATTGCCGTTGAAGTCCTCGAGGTAGTCCGGAATGCCGTCACCGTCGCCAGAGTCCACAGGGATACCGTTGGCATCCGTCGCAACATAATGGTAACCGGTATCCACGACCGTATTGGTTTCCTTCACATTGTTAGTCAGGCAGGTGAAATGCCACAGTCCCAACAAATTGGCGTTTGTGCTTCCCCCGCGATAAGCAGCCACTGTTGCCGAGCTGTTTGTCAGCGGCCAATGGCTGCTGAGATTCGTTGGCAAGTAGAACCGGCCGAGCGTGCCTGCCTGAAAATGGATGTTTGTGACCGTCAGGACGATGTCTCGAGGTGCGGCGTTTGTTAAACGCGCGGAGTTGGTCGTATAGGCGTTGTAGTCATGGATCAATACCGCCTCCTGGAACGGGATTTCGACCGCATCGAACAGGTTATCCTTGAAGGTCCATGTTCCGCCATTTGCCCGGGCGAAGTTATGGGTGCCGCCACGGAATGTGCAATGCCTCACGCTGGGGTTGATAGACTCATCACCGTCAAGAATGTTGAGGCCGGAGCGATTAAGCAGGCAGTTCGTAAGGCTTGTCGTGGGCCGGTAACTCCAAACATCGCCGTTGTGAAACTCGGTATCTTTAAAGCAGTGAACGCCGGCATCTTGCCCATCGGAGGTATAAAAGTTTTCGCCACCACTGGCATGAGTGGAGATGTGGGTAAATCGAGTCGTGACCCGGGATGGAAAGGAACTATTGGGGAATCCTGTATAAATTCTCCATTCGCGGCTTGAGGTTGCCCAGTTCGTCGTCGCCTGCTCTTGAACCAGGTTATACCGGACAATGCGATTGGGAGACTCCGGCTTCCCGATACTGACGAAGACGGCGTTGTTTCCGATGCCAAGACCGTACCCATTAACGTTGCGAGTGCCGATGACGACGCCATTCGATGCGGTGACGGTCGCATTGGTGACATTGACGCCACCAAAGACGAAATCCAGGGGATAATAATGAAATCCGATATCGACGCTCCCGAGGTCTCTCTGTGCTTGCGGGACCAGGTGGAGGTTGGTTGCGAATCCGGAACTTGCTGCGATGAGAATGGGCGGGTAGGTGGTGAGTTTTCTCAGGTCATCGCGCAACTGGCTGGTGATCTTGTCGCTCCCGATGCCCCGGTAAGGGCTATTCGGCGGTAAGTAACCTCCGCCCGCGCCGACCGTCTGGAGAATGGTCGATCCGGAAGCTGCCACGGTGAAGTTCGTCGCCAGCGTGGCATTCCCGGCGTTGGTCACGTTCACCAGAAGGCAGTTGGTGCCTTTGAATGTGGCCGCAGCGGATCCGTAATGGGTGAGTTCGTGGCATGTGCTTGCGGTGAGATGCTCGGCAACGACCGTCCACCCGTCTCCCGTGAGCGCGGTGCCTGCGATATCGTGCATGAGTACGTTCTGCAGCTTTATGGTTGCCGCGGCATCGGACCAGATGCCGCTGATGCAATGAACGAATTGAACATGGCGGTTTGTAAAGGTCGCCGCGACATCGGTGTAGATCGCCGGATTGGCGTAGGAGAATCGAAAATGTTCAATCCGTGCGGTGCCTGGGAGATAGAGCATGGGACATTCGAAAGGGTCCGGTTCCGGAATTCCCGTGCTTGAAGAGACGGCAGCCCCAATCGTGTTGTCATTTTTCGAGGTGAAGTGGGCTGGGTTATAAAAATCCGTCTCACAGACAAGGCTGCCGGAGACGGTGAGACTGACTGTTCCAGGAAATTTGACCACGGTTCCGCCTTCAACGATCAGCTGGGTTACATCGATGCTGTTCGTGATATTGTAGGTCGTGTCGCCCTGGAGCCTGAGGGTTTCGATGACGCCTCCCAGATCATAATCAATGACGAAACCCTTTCCCGGAGGATCCACCATCGCGGTCTTTATCTTCGGTCCCTCCCCGCGGGGTTTTGCTGGCGGCGCCTTGGGAAAGGGGCGCTGATTGGCGGCCAAGGCGGCGTTCCCCTTTCGCACGCGTTTTATGGCCGCCTCCTGGAAACCCATCCTGTCGAGTTCCGCGTTGACCTGCGCGACGCGAATTGACTCCACCAGGAAAGATCGTCCTTCGATGGTGATCCATTTCTTGGTCACGGGCAGTGAGCGCTGCATGCCTGCGGCTTCGAGCGCAAATGCCTTGCCAGGACCGATGCGCATGCTGCCGAACGTCAGGTTTTCATCGTCCTGCCCGCCGCGTTGTACCACTTGTCGCTCCGGGGTGGGACAATTCACAAATTCGGTCCAGACCTCAAGGTAAGTCGAGTTGATGGGAAAGCCCTGTGGCAGAGCTATTTTTTGTCGCAAAATGACATCCTGAGCAAACGCATTCTGGCGATACGTGTACCTCAAGTCCGCGGCGACGTCATCAAAGGCGCTGGGGTAGATGATGACGTTGGGGGCGTGGAGTTGGCCAATCGAGTCGGTCGTTTCCGCCAGGAGAATGCTGTTGCCATTGGCCGCATTGTAAAGCCCTAAGCCAAGGACGTGGCTTTTCAGTCGAAAACCATCAGCTGTAAGCAGATCGATTGCTCCGTCCGTGGCGATGTTTTGTGCAAAAATCACCGAGTAAGGCCCGTGCCTGGCGACGGCTCCGCCCTGAAACAGTTCGATTTCCTCGCGGCTTGGCAGCCATTGACCGTTTTCCAGGTAGTGCATGCCCACGGCAATCTCGGTGTAGCCGGTTGACCGTTCAATGACGCGGCCGCCGGGCAATGGGATGGCGGTCGACGAGCGGACTAATCGATGATTAGCGCCCACCAGACTTTGCAGTGGGTCTTCTGCGATAGCGGCCGTGGCCATAAACATGAGGGCCATCCCGCTGAACAAGAGTGCAGATCGCTTCATAACTTTGGTCCTTT
>DASUGI010000142.1:0-3326 GCA_036274115.1 Verrucomicrobiia bacterium | reverse complement strand
AAAGCGGTTCCCAGCAGCGCGACCGGGTGGGCGGAGGAGCCGTTGACCACACCAGTGTTGTTGCTGGCAGGTCACACGTATCTTTTGACCGCCTACAGCCCCTTCCGCGTCCAGGCAATCAGTGTGCCGACTTTCATTTCTGACCTCCCCGACGCTGTGATCTCTCAAAACTATTACGCAACCTCAGACAAATTTCCGGATCTCGTGGATTCCCGCTTCTTTCGCCTCGCTGCGGACATTCGCTACTCTGTCGGAATTCCCACCAGCCTGCCGCTCACGCCAGCCAACAGCGGCAATTTCTCCAACAGTGCGTGGACCGGTGCCCTGACCGTTCACCTTCCCGCCACCAATGTTGCCTTGATGGCTACTGCGGCCGGACAAGTCGGCATCAGCCAGCCTTTCAACGTCGCGCCGGCTCCCGGCCAAATCACCCATTTCGCCTGGGATTCAATAGGCGCGCTCCAGCCGGTCAGCAATGCCTTCAACGTGAAACTCACGGCATTGGATTACTTCAATCAGGCCATCAGCAACTACTCCGGCAGCGCCACCTTGAACGCCTTTTTCCTCACTCCGAGCCTTCGCACCAACACTGTCCTGGGCAATGTGACGCACACCGGCTTCTACCAGGAAGGGGATATGACCTTCGGATATTCCTTCACGCCGAAGACCAACCTCACCGTCACGCACGTCCGGAATTATTTCGGCAACAAGGTTTCCATCTGGACGGACAGTGGAACGTTGCTGGCCAGCAGAAGCGTGCCGAATTCGCCCACCGTCTGGGTTGAAACCGCCTTGGTCACCCCGCTGCAACTTACGGCCGGTCAAACGTATCGAATCGGCGCTTACGTCCCGACCATACACTATGTACGAAATAACTTGGCAACCAACTTCACTGATGTCGTGATCGAGGAGGCCCATTACAGTTACGGGGATTCCTTTCCTGACTTCTCCAGTTTCGCCAAGTGGGATTTGGTGGACTTCCGGTACACCGTGGCATTCGTGTCCTCAAACTCGGTCGCCATCAGTCCGACCAACGCCGGGGCGTTTACCAATGGCACGTGGCTCGGAGACGTCGTGGTCAATCAACTCGCCACCAACCTGACGCTTCGTGCTGACGACAAACTCGGACATGTCGGCCTGAGCAATCCGTTCAACGTGGACTTTGTTCCTGGCTTACTTGAACGCTTCGTATGGAGCACTGTTCCGTCGCCACAAACGAATGCAGCACCCTTTCCGGTGACCATTACGGCCGTAGATCATTTCAACAACGTGGTCAGCAACTTCAATGGCGCGGTCACCTTATCGGTCCCGGCAGGTGCGCCGACACCAAACATCAATCCCAGCTCCTCCGGCAATTTCAATCAAGGCGTCTGGACTGGTTCACTCTACGTTTTCCCGGCGGCGAACAATGTCGTCCTTCGCGCTCAGACCGCGTCCAATCTCTTTGGATTGAGCAATCCGTTCAACGTCGTAAACCCGCCCCGCCTGTCACCACTCTTGCAGGGGACAACGTTAAGCACCGGCACCATGCAATTTGCCTGGAGCGCCGTGCCCGGATTCACCTATCAAGTGCAATACACGACCAACCTGGCCGCGCCCGACTGGACGAACCTCGGCGGACCGATCGCAGCAACCAACGTTACCTCGTGGCTAACCGACCCAATCGGCAACGAACCGCAGCGATTTTATCGAATCATGATCCTGCCGTGAGGATTTGCAGTTGCCGCCGAAACCCGCCTCTCTAAGCTGGCGGGCGTGAGCGACGTCACTCGAATTCTCGAAGCCGCCCAACAAGGTGATCCCACCGCCGGCGAACAATTGCTACCGCTCGTTTACGACGAACTTCGCCGGCTGGCCGCCCAGAAAATGCTGCATGAATCACCGGGTCACACCCTGCAACCCACCGCCCTGGTTCACGAGGCGTGGCTGAGACTGGTTGGCGACGGCAACAAGAAATGGGATGGCCGGGCTCATTTCTTCGGCGCGGCAGCCGAAGCCATGCGGCGCATCCTGATTGACCGCGCGCGCCGCAAACGCGCGTTTCGGCACGGGGGAGATCAACAGCGCGTGGAACTCTCCGAGGCGGAACTGGCCGCAAACAAAAAGGACGATCAATTGCTGGCAATCAACGAAGCGCTGGACAAACTGGCCGCGCGCGACAAGGTGGAAGCTGAACTGGTGAAGCTCCGTTACTTCGTCGGCATGACCCATGAAGAAGCCGCCGAAGTCCTCGGCATTTCCACGCGCACGGCGAAACAATACTGGACTCACGCGCGCGCCTGGCTGTTTCACGAAATCAAAACGGCCTCACCACTGGCATAATCTCTTTCTCGAAATACTTCGCCCTTTTCGCCGGACCATTACGCATGAAGGGTCAGAGTCGAAACACATGAACAAGCCACCGCATCCTGAAGTGGCCATTCTGAACGCTGCACTCGAGCTTCCGCGCGAGCGGCGGGCGGCCTATTTGAACGAGGCCTGCGCTGGCGAACCCGCCTTGCGCCGGAAGGTCGAAGCCTTGCTGGCTGCTCACGACGAAGCCGAGGACTTTCTCGACACCCCCGCACCCGGAGTTGATTTCGACCGCGGCGAAACGGCAGCCCTCCCAGTTGCATCATCGATGACGGGAGAACGCATTGGCCGTTACAAACTGCTCCAACAAATCGGCGAAGGCGGCTGCGGCGTGGTTTATATGGCGGAGCAGGAAGAACCCGTGCGCCGCCGCGTCGCTCTCAAAATCATCAAGCTCGGCATGGACACGAAGCAGGTCATCACCCGCTTCGAAGCCGAGCGCCAGGCGCTCGCGCTGATGGATCATCCCAACATCGCCCGGGTGCTGGATGCCGGCGCGACTGAAACGGGCCGCCCTTACTTCGTGATGGAGCTGGTCCGCGGGGTCAAAATCACCGACTACTGCGACGAGAGCAAAAGTTCAACCGAAGAGCGCCTCAAACTCTTCATCCAGGTTTGTCACGCCATCCAACACGCCCATCAAAAAGGCATCATTCATCGCGACATCAAGCCATCGAATATTCTCGTGACGATCAACGATGGCGTGCCGGTGCCCAAGGTGATTGATTTCGGAATCGCCAAGGCCACACAAGGGCGATTGACCGATCAGACGCTATTCACTGCGTTCGAGCAATTCATCGGCACGCCGGCATACATGAGTCCCGAACAGGCTGTCCTCACCAGCCTCGACATTGATACGCGCAGCGATATTTATTCGCTCGGCGTGCTGCTTTATGAATTGCTCACGGGGCGCACGCCGTTTGACCAGAACGAACTCCTCGCCGGCGGAATCGACGAAATGCGGCGGACCATCC
>DASUGI010000141.1:0-6386 GCA_036274115.1 Verrucomicrobiia bacterium | reverse complement strand
ATGCAAGGCGGTGACGAATTCAATCGAACCGGATGGCTGGATGCCGCCGAGAAACCAGCGGGCTACCAGGGAGGCACACGCCACGCCGATGCTGATGGAGAGCTGTTGCGCGGTGCTGGCAATGGTGCTCGCATCGCTCGCTTGGGCATCGGACGTATCGGCGTAAGCGAGAGAGTTCATCGTGGTGAATTGCACGGCGGAGAAACAGCCCTGAAACAAACTGACCAGCAGGATGGCCCAAACCGGCGTGCCGGGACGCACCTGGGTAAACACCATCACCATCACGCCGATCAAAGCGGTGTTGACCAAAAGCACAGCGCGATGGCCGAACGTCGCGAGCAGTTTGGGCGTGATAAGTTTCACTCCGATCGCCGCTCCGGCCTGGGGCATGGTCAACAATCCCGCCTGCCACGGCGCGTACCCGAGGCCCACTTGATAAAGCAGCGGCAGCAGGAACGGCATCCCGCTGACGCCGAGTCGCGTGACAAAACCGCCGACCACTGAAATCCGAAACGTGCGAATGCCAAATAGATTCAGCGGAAGCAGCGGGTCCTTCCGTGTCTGGGCGTGCCAGCCATAGCCGGCCAGCAGCAGGCTGGCGAGCAGGAACAGGATAACAATAGCGTTGGTGGGAAGGCTGTGCTGCCCGAAAATTTCCAGCACGTAAGAGAACAACGCGACGCCGCTGCCAAACAGCAGAAACCCGAGCTTGTCGAAGCTGCCCACCTGTTCATCCCGATGCTCGGGCATGAACCGATGCACCAGATAGAGCCCGAGTGCCCCGAACGGCAGGTTGAGCAGGAAAATCATCCGCCACGGCAGCCAATGCACGATGAATCCGCCCATGAACGGACCCAGCAATGGCCCCAGCAGTGCCGGGATGATGACGAAGTTCATCACGCGGAGCATTTCCGATTTGGGAAAGGTCAGCAGCAGGGCGAGTCGTCCCACCGGCAACATGATGGCCGCACCCGCCCCTTGCAGCACGCGCGAGGCGATCAACATCGGCAGGTTCAACGAAAGGCCGCAGAGCAGTGAGCCCAGGGTGAATAACAGCACCGCGACTCCAAAGACGCGTCGCGTGCCAAACCGGTCCGCCACCCAGCCGCTGAGCGGAATGAACACCGCCAATCCCAACGTGTAACTGGTAACGACCGATTTAAGACTCAGCGAAGCCACCTTGAGACTCGCCGCCATCGTGGGAATCGCGGTGTTAACGATGGTCGAATCGAGCTGTTGCATGAACAATGCAACCGCCACAATCCAGGGCAGGAATCGTTCAACTTGCTCGCGCGTCGGCGGATGGCGTGCAGTCGTCATCGTGCCAGCAAGATGGAGGGATCAGAACCGCTTCGCAAATCGTCGCCGGCGTGGTTCGATTCGGAGGTTGTCACCTTGGCGAACAAATGCCCACGGCTTCAGGCTTCTGCCTCTATCTCCGCCAGTTTTATCGCGGCGGCTTTCTGTTTGGGCTGGGGTGCGCAGAGTCCATCACCGAACAACACTATTCTGCGAATGCGATGTTACTTGGCGAAACATCCACCATGTAAATGTCCCACTCTTCCAACGCTGCCAACACCTTTCGGACTGAGGACCAGCGAGCGCCGAACTGCTCCATCTTTTCCGCTTCCCATTCCTCCCAGACTTCGTCCGGAAATTCCGGCATCGCGTCCAGGTAGGCACCCGCAAAGTCCAACACGAATGGACGCACCACGATGCTCATTTCGATGACGCGCAAGGACTCATCACTGTTTACAAGTTGCGGCACATTGAACCCGAGAATCTTGGTGACACCGATTTTGCCCAGTCGTTCATACACGCTTAACTCCCGGCGGTAAGGTTCAATTTCCCGATGCGCTTTAATGGCCGTCAAACCGCCTACGCGCTTGTTTTCAGCGGCGAAGATGATACCGTGAATTCCGAAGCCGAGACGTTCGGCAAGTTGAAGCTGATGCCGCACCGCGTAAGTCCGAGCATTTGATATGAGCGTTTCTTCCATGCGACCGCTGCCCAGTCAGAGCGGGCACTCGTCCCGGATAACCATGCGCCTCGTATTCAACGGGCATTCCCTGCCGGTGGCGCAAATCGGTCCTGACTTTATTCTTGTGGATGAATCCGTCAATCATCCGCCCACAGCTGCCTATGTGATTTTCCAGGTGGATGGAAATGAACGATGCTGGCCGGTGCGACTGCCAAGTGGAATTTCAAGCAACATTCCCCGCGTGACCATTGCTCCAATTGTGTGAGCTTCAGTTCAGGCTTCCGCCTCCATCTCCGCCAGCTTCGTCGCAGCCGCTTCCCACTTGGGGGTGATCTCGGCGAGTTCGTCGGCGTTGTGACTGAACTCGCGATTCAACTGCATGGCCTGACCACCATTCTGATAGGTCTCGGGTTTTTCCAACTCGGCGGTGATTTCAGCCTGGCGCTTTTCGAGGGCTTGAATCTGCTTTTCCAGGTCGGCCACGATCTGACGCTGACCCTTTAACTTGGCAGAGCGTGCCTGGCGCGCTTCCGCTTCAAGGCGCTTCTGTTCCTTGCGCGAGAGGGTAGGGACGCTTTCCACAGCGTCCCTGACTTTATCTGAGGAGTTGGGGACGCGGGGGGACGCGTCCCTGCCGGCTGCGGTCAATGCCGCCCGCGCGGATACGGACTTGGTCTTGTCGAGATAGTATTGGTAATCGCCAGCGTAATGCGTGAGCACGCCATTGTTCACGTGGACGACCTTGTTCCCGAGTTGGCGAATGAAATAGACGTCGTGACTGATGAAGATGAGCGTGCCTTCGAACTGGTCCAGCGCGTAAAGCAACGCGTCAATGCTGTTCATGTCGAGGTGCGTCGTCGGCTCGTCCATCAACAGCAAGTTGGGTGGATCGAGGAGCAACTTCACCAATGCCAGACGGCTCTTCTCACCACCGCTGAGCACGCTGACTTTCTTGAACACGTCGTCACCGCGAAAGAGAAAGCTACCGAGCAGAGTGCGGACGAATTGTTCGGTCACCTGGTTCGGCGTATCCAGCGCCTCTTCCAAGACAGTGCGGTCGGGATCGAGCATGTCCACGCGGTATTGCGAGTAGTAGCCGGCTTTGACGTTGTGACCGAGTTCGCGTTCGCCCTGGCTCGGAGTGACATTAGCCGCGAGCAGCTTGAGCAATGTGGACTTGCCCGCTCCGTTCGGGCCAACCAGGACGATGCGTTGCCCGCGTTCGGCTTCAAAATCAATGCCGCGATAAACCACGTTCTGGCCGTAAGCGAAATGGACGTTCTTGAGCCGAACCACGCGCAGACCACTGCGTTGCGGCTGTGGAAAACGGAAGCTGACCTTCTTGTCGTCGCTGACCGGCGCTTCGATCTTCTCCATGCGCTCGATCTGCTTCAGCTTGCTCTGTGCTTGCGACGCCTTGGAGGCCTTGGCGCGAAAACGATCGGCAAACTCCTGCAACGCCGCGATTTCGCGCTGCTGATTCTTGTAGGCGGCGAGCAGTTGGGTTTCGTTCGCCTCGCGTTGTTCAAGGTAGGAATCGTAGTTGCCGCGATAGCGAACGAGTTTGCTCATCCGAATTTCAACGATGTGGCCGACGAGGGAGTTGAGGAATTCGCGGTCGTGCGAGATGACGAGAATCGCGCCCGGGTAATTCTGCAAATAGCCCTGAAACCACAGCAGCGCTTCGAGATCGAGGTGATTGGTGGGTTCGTCGAGCATCAATAGGTCCGGCTCTTGCGTGAGCAACCGCGCCAGGTGCGCGCGCATGACCCAGCCACCGCTCATCTCGCGGGCGGGCCGGTCAAAGTCCTTTTCGCGAAAACTGAGACCGGCGAGGATTTGCTTGGCCTTGGCCTCGACCATATAGCCGTTCAATTCGTTGTAACGGTCGTGGATGTTGTCGTGAATATCCTCAGGATGCAGCGCTTCAATGGGATGATCGTGTTCCCACGCCTTGATGACGCGCCGCAACTTCACGAACTCCGGCGAAATGGCGGTGGCAATCTCAATGACCGTCTCGTCGCCAATGGGCGCGCTTTCCTGCGGCAAGTAGCCGATGTTCACGTTGCGCTCGGTCATGATCTTGCCGTCATCCGGCGCTTCCTCGCCCAGGATGATGCCGAACAGCGTGGACTTCCCCGCGCCATTCGGTCCAACGAGGCCGATGCGGTCTTCGCGATTCAATTGCAGCGTGACGTCGGAGAACAGGGTTCGTCCGCCGTAGGCTTTGGTGATGCCGGACAAGGTCAGCATTGAGCCGCGCAGTGTGCCAGAAGTTCGAGAAAAGAAAATGCAGGAATGAGCCGACTATTTCCCGCTGCGCTTCTTCGCCAGTTCCTTCCGCAATTGATCGAGCGGCAGGGTGTTGATCACATCGGCTTTGGTCAGCCAACCTTTGCGCGCGACGCCGACGCCCAGTCGCAGATAGTTCGCGTGAATGTTGCGGTGCGCGTCCGGATTGATGACGCACTTCACCCCTTTGCTTTTGGCGTAAGGCCAGAGGCGCCAATCGAGATCGAACCGATACGGGTTGCAGTTCAGCTCGATCCAGGTGCCGGTTTCCGCGCAGGCATCAATGACGGCATGTTGATTCACGGGATAAGGCTCGCGCTCCATCAAGAGCCGGCCCGTGAGATGACCGAGGGTATGGACAAACTTGTTCTGCGCCGCGCGAATCAGACGTTTGGTGTTCTCGGCTTCGCTATTGCCCGGCACGTGCAGGCTGGCGACCACCACATCGAGTTCAGCCAGGATATCGTCGTCGTGATCGAGTTTGTCCTTGAGAATGTCCACTTCGCAACCTGTCAGCAGGCGGAAATCGCTGCCGCGATCGGCCAGCTTTGCGTTCAGTTGCTTAATGGCGTTGAGTTGCTCGCGAAGACGACCAGCGTCGAGGCCATTTGCCTGGAAGGACGCTTTTGAATGATCGGTAATGCCCCAATACGCCAGTCCAAGTTCCTCCATGTGCGCCGCAATTTCTTCGAGCGTATTGCGCCCGTCACTCCAGGTGGAATGATTGTGGAGCGAGCCTTTGAGGTCGGTCCATTCAATGAGGCGCGGGAGTTCACCTTTCTCGCCGGCGGCAAATTCGCCGTGATCTTCCCGCATCTCGGGCGGCACATACGGGAGATCGAGCTTGGCGAAAATCTCCGCTTCATCCTGGCATGGCACGAGGAGCTTGGGGTCACGCGTTTCCTCTTTGGATTTGAACAGCCCGTATTCATTGAGGCGCAAGCCGCGTTGAATCGCGCGCTGGCGCATCACGATGTTGTGCTCTTTGCTGCCGGTGAAATAGGCCAATGCAAACGGAAATTCAGCATCACTGACCACGCGCAAGTCACATTGAATCCCGCCATCCACCAGCACGCTCGCCTTCGTATCGCCCTTGGCAATGACCTTGATGATGCCGGGTTGTTTGACAAAGAAGTCGATGATTTCGACCGGGGTTTTGGAAGACGCCAGAAGGTCAATGTCACCAATGATCTCCTTGAAACGGCGCAAACTGCCCGCAGTGCTGCAACGGATCACATCCGGATGATTGCGGAGGCTTTCCAGCAGCGGATCGGCCGCGGCGAGCGCGTTGCCAAGATTATGTTTGGAAGCGTATTGGCGGCGGCGCGCAATGCCCTCGAGGATGTTGGTCTGGGTCTTTTCGCCAAAGCCCGCCAGTTCAGCGACCTTGCCCTCGTTGCAGGCGGCCTCGAGCTTCTCCACCGAGTCCACGCCAAGGTGCTTGTTCACGGCTTGAATCTTCTTCGGGCCGAGTCCGGGAATCTCGAGCATAGCCACCAGGCCCGCGGGAATACTTGCTTTGAGGTCCTCGTAGTACTTCAACCGGCCCGTTTCCACGAGTTCAGTAATCTTTTGCTCCAAGGCCTCGCCAATGCCTTTGACTTCACCCAGCCGCTTTTCCTTGACGATGGTGGCGAGCGGTTCATCCAGCGCCTGCAACGTGCGGGCCGCGTTGGTGTAGGCGCGCGTTTTGAAAGGATTCTCGCCCTTGAGTTCCAGTAAAGTGCCAATCTCGACCAGCACTTCGGCAACTTTCTCTTTATCCATGCGCGAAATTATGCGGCGGCTGCCGTGAGTTGCGCAAAGGCGAAATCTTGTCTCAACGCGTCGCAAATGTCGGGCGACATGCTGACGCCGCCCGGATTTGCACTTGGAAAGGCGACCGGATTCCCCGCACAAACAAGGAGTTACATGGCCCAAAACCGTATTGTTGCGGTGTTGACAAAAAGTGTCGCCTTCTTTAAAAGTCTAATTATTCGGGTAGCAGTACGTTTCTTCAGCGGGGTTCCCCACCCCCACCTCCTTGGCGTCTGCTGCCCGAATATTTCCCACTTCAGCTTGACCCTGTGTGTTGAATTTCCTAGGTTCTGTTCCCCCGCGCGGGGGCGTAGCT
>DASUGI010000140.1:0-5502 GCA_036274115.1 Verrucomicrobiia bacterium | reverse complement strand
CATCCCGCCTTCGCAAACCAATCGATCTATGCGCGGAACGACAAGGAAATCGTGTGCGTATCGCTCTCAGCAGCAAGTGACCGATGAGTGTGTCACTCATTTGATTGCACCTGGCGCTGAAGTTGCATTTATCAACGCGCTTGCCTCGGTCAGTTCCCGGCGGATTGCGGAGTTTTGACGAACAGGATGAAATACAAGCCTGCGTAAACCTTCGGATCAATCAGGACTCCGGCTTTCGCTTTCCTGTCCAGCCAGTCGTGGACGTCGCGCAGTGGCACTTCGTGAACCGTAATGTCTTCGTGCGCCACGCCCCCGCCCTTTCCCACTCGCGACAGTTTCGTCGCCAGAAAGAACGTGACGGTCTCAGACGTCAGCCCACTGGACGCAGGTCCGTACGTTAGTGCTTCCATGTGTCCAGCGCGATAACCGGTTTCTTCCTCCAACTCCCGTCGGGCAGCTTCGGCGTGCTCTTCATTGCCATTACCAGGTTCGTCGCCAATGATGCCGGCAGGCAATTCGATCGTGCGGGCATGCACGGGAATTCGATACTGTTCGACGAGGAGGAGCTTTTGGTCTTCAGTCACCGCCGCAATGATCGCCGCACCGGTGGCGTTCACGCGATGGGCATATTCCCAGCGACCTTCTTTAATCAAGGCCAGGAACTTGCCCGTGTAGAGTGTGGCTTTCATAAACAGTTAGTGAATGAATGAGTCAGTGAGTTAGCGAATAAAGAAGCGGATTTGAAAACACTCATGGCACTCAATGATTCATCAACTCACGACTTTGAACCACGATGACTCCGGCGCGTTTCATCTCCTCAATGGCTTTGGCCACATCGTCCGGACGCAGATTCACACCACGACTCGCGTCTTCAATCAGGTGAGTCTTGAATCCCATTTGCACGGCATCCAGCGCGGTGAACTTCACGCAGTAATCGGTCGCCAGCCCGCAAACGTAAACCTCGGTGACACCCTGCTCTTTAAGCCATTCACCCAGGCCCGTTGACTTGCGACGGCCATTGTCAAATAACCCACTATAACTATCAATGCCCGCATCCGTGCCTTTGGGGAACACCCTGGCAATGCGCGCTCGGTTCAACGCTCCCGCGAGTTCCGCGCCTTTGCTGTTCTGGACGCAATGCACCGGCCACAGCGTCTGCGACAGACCGTTCAGTTCTATCTGCTCGAACACTTTCCTTTGCGGATGATTTGCGGCAAAGCTGCCGTGTTCGGCCGGATGCCAATCCTGCGTGGCGATCACAATCGGAAACAGCGGCTGCAATTGATTAATAACGGGGATGACCTTATCGCCGTCCGGCACCGCCAAAGCCCCACCCGGCAGGAAGTCATTTTGAATATCAACGAGTATCAAACATTTCATGAGTGAATGAGTTGGCGAGTTAACGAGGTTCGCGTTTTTGCCGTCCCTAATCCCGTGGAAAAGATCCGAAGCAACTCATTGGCTTCGGCTTTGAGCCGGGCCAGCTTTTCAGCCGGACAAATTTCAGCTTCCTCAAGCAACTCCAGCCAAAGCAGAGTTTCATCGGCCTCTTCGACCACAGTTCCCATTTTGGAAACGAAATCCGCTTGAGACTTCGAACGGCAAACGGCGCGATAGTTGGCCGCCACAGAAGTTCCTGACCGCAACACCTGTCGTCCAAGCACACGCGCTTCATCCGTCTTCGGGAGTGTTTTGTAGAACTTTACAATTTGCACCGCGAACGCCTTGGTCCGCACCTTCATCTTCTGGCTGAATTCGAAGTTGTTCATATTAATTACTCAGTTTCATTCGTTAACTCCCCAACTTTTAACTCCTCAACTCTTTAACTCTTTAACTCGAAAACTCAATGAACTCCGGCGGCACGCTGTTTACGAGCCATACGCCGTTGGCCGAGCAGCGGAAGACGTGACCAGCGCGGTGCATTTCACCGGCACGAATCGTCAGCAGTACCGGTTTTCCATGTCGTCCTCCAACTTGCAGCGTCACCTTGGTTTCAGCCGACAAATGGACATCATGCCGCCCCATCTTCTGCAATCCATCTTTGCGGATGCCTTCGAGGAAGCGCGTAGCCGTGCCGTGATACAGAATTTCCGGCGGCACTTGTGGCGGATACTGCAAATCCACGTCAACCGAGTGGCCCTGGCTGGCACGGATACGCCAACCATCTTCGCTGAACGCAAAGCGCTTTTTGCCGTTCGTGGCAACTATGTAATTGAGTTGTTCCAGCGACAGCGGCACGCCGTGCCGGTTGACCGCCTTTAGCAATTCATCAACACCAACCCAACCGGCCTCATCCAGCTTCAGTCCCACTCGTTCCGGCTCGTGCCGAAGAATCAAGCTGAGAAACTTGCTGGCTTTGGTTGTTTCTTTGTCGGTCATAAATTTAATACGGAGGTAAGAGTCGGCGGAATCCGTGAAGCAAGACCACGCAGAGAAAGAAAATGTTTCGCGGAACGATCCCGGGCCAGAAATAGCGAACTTCGCGCCCCGGATTTCCGCTGGCCTTTTGATCTGACATCGCGCGAGCCACCGCGCGCATGAAGCGAACCGACCGCGGCCATTCGAAAATATTCTCCACCCACTCTGCTGGAATACCATCCGCTCCATGGCTGGCCCCGCACAATGCACCCAAAATCGCACCAACGGTGTCAGTGTCGCCACCGCAATCCAGCGTCGAAGCAAGCGCGGCGCGAAAATCGCCCGAATGTCGAAGCCACGCGAACAGCGCGACCGGCACAACGTGCAAAGAGTAACCGCTGACTCCTTTCTCCAAACCCAGCGCACCAGCGAACTCCGACACAGAATCACCTCGTCGCAAACCAGATTCCATTAGCGATATTCGCTCGCGCCACTCGCGTTCGTCACTGAGCTCCATCAGAGTCGCCGCCATGGACGCAGCATCAGGAACACCGTTGGCCGCAACTGCCAGGGTGGCGGCTTCGGCAACGGCAAGCGCGGCGGTTTCGGCCTGCCAACCTTTGTGAGTCAGGCGCGATGAAACCAAAACGAACTCCCTCCGCCGCTGCGGATCGTCCGCAAAGAATGCTCCAATGATGGCACTTCGCATCGCAGGCCCGCTTCCCGCAGAACGGACGGCAGACCTGTTCGCGGGAAAACCAATCCAAAGCCTCAAGCAAGCCCTTGCTGTGGCGAGCCCGGCTCCACCCGGCAAGCCAGCGAACCACCAGCGCAGTTTCCATGCGAGCGTTTGTTGAAAGGTGACGGAATCGGGTGATGAAATGAGCGCTTGTGCGACCAACAAGGTGTGCTCGGTATCGTCGCTGATCATTCCCCGACCTGGCAGAAAGCGCATCTTCCACTGGCCTTTCCACCATTTTCGAATCCGGTCGGGAGAAAGATTCTCCGCCGGCAAACCGAGTGCGTCACCCGCTGCCGTTCCCAGCAATACGCCAGCAAAGACATCGAACCAGATGGGGTTGGATCGCGGCGCACTCATCTTGGCGCGACGACGACCTCTGCGAATCGGTTGAACAGCGCCTCAACTTCGCTTTGTCGCGCAAGTGACTTTATCCACGATTCGCGAATACTGAACGACCCGTAGCAGATGCCTGCGAGACCGCCTGCGACACACCCAGTCGTATCTGTATCACCACCCAAGTTTACCGCTTTGAGAACGCAATCTGAAAAGCTCGTAGTGGTCAACAAACACCAAAGACTGGCAGTGAGTGTGTGCATGACATAGCCACTCGAAGCGATTTCTTGTTCCCGGCGAGATAGAAGATCGCCTGCCAGTAATGATTGGAAGGAGTCGAGTTCCACCGACCACCAAGGATCTGCTTCATAGAAAGCACGAAAGGCTGCCAGTGCGTTTGTGAACGCATCTGAAGCGTTGTGGCCCCGAAGCAACTCGCGAATGACGAGCGTAAATAGACCGCACGCCATCTGTGAACGAGCATGCCGATGAGTTAGCGCTGATGCGCGATGCACCCGATCAAGCAATTCCCTGGTCGACAAAGCAGCAAACCTCACCGACACAGGCAGGATTCGCATCAACGAACCGTTACCGTTGCTTAGTTGACTATCTCCACCTGCGACTTCGGCTCGTGTCCCAGCAGCGATGCGGGAAAGTGCATTCACCGTCGTTGTTCCCGCATCGAACACTTTCCCGTGCGGGGTCCACAGCTCCTCACGAAGCCAGGCACAAAAGCGCTTTCCCATATCCTCGGTGTCAAACTCACTTCGAATCAGACTATCAACCGAACAGAGAAGCAGTGATGAATCATCCGACCATGTCCCCGCCGGCTGCCGGTGCGTTCCAAATCCGATCATGTCTCTCACCGGATCAGCTTGTACCGTCGCGCGGTCCTTGAATTCCACTGGCACGCCAAGAGCGTCGCCAACGAGTGATCCCCACAGACCACCTAGAATTCTATCGCGTCGTGAAATCATACGGAAATCGCCTCCCTCGCCTTCAACCAATCTTCGGGAATGCTTTCACGTCCGGCGCTGAGCGCGACGATCCCGCCAACAATCGCGCACGTGGTATCCCGATCACCCAGGCCACTCACCGTTGCCCACAATGCGTCCGTGTAGCTATCGGCGTGACACGCCGCGCACCAAAGGCAAAACGGGACCGTGTCTGATGAAATCACTTTGCTGCCATTACCGAGGATTGAGGCAGCGGTTTTGGGATGTGAATCCATTGAGACATCCAGGGCCTTTATCAAGTGGTCGTATGTTTCCGTTTGTGGAATGTGCTCAAGAACGAACTCTATCAATGCGTGGTTAGCTGGTCCGGAATGATTCTCGCGTTGAACCATCCAGGCCGCTGCCAACGCTACGGCCGCCGCGCCGGTTTTTCCATCGGGATGCGCGTGTGTGACTTCCGCGGAGGCCTTGGCTTCGGCAACCACGCGGTCGTAATCATCGGCGAAGTATGCTCCAATGGGCGCTGAGCGCATCGCACCGCCGTTGCCGCACGAACCTTGGCCGCCAAACGCCTGACGAGCCACTGCCTTCCATGACATGCCCTCACTGATTGCCCAAAGTATTTGTTGGGCCATGCCCCCGTAGCCACGTCTTGGATCACTGACGAATTCCTGAGCGAAATCTTTAGCCAAAATGTCTTGTTCAATCCGACCCCTGCGCTTCAAGGAACGCACGATGGACAACGCCATTACGCTGTCATCCGTTACAACCCACGGAGGAGGCGGTGATACGCGGTGCTGCACCCACTGCTCGATAACATCTGAGCTGGTGAAAAAGCACTGGCCAAAACCGTCGCCAACTGAAAGGCCGTCGAACGACAGCAACACCCGCTTCATCCGCTCGCTGTGATCGGCTGGAAGTTTATTCTCGTCCGTTTTCATTGAGGTCAGAGGGGGATTGGTTCTCGTCGCTCTAAGGCGTGTTTTCAAAATTGAAAAGATTGAACATGAACCGGTTTGGCAGCGTCAGTGGGAGCGAGTCTGCACATGAAAATAGCTTCTCGGTTTCACTTGGCCGCTCCCCTGTGGAGGCGGATAAAAAAATTAACTTAGC
>DASUGI010000139.1:0-14517 GCA_036274115.1 Verrucomicrobiia bacterium | reverse complement strand
TCCCTACACGTTTCCGCGCGATGGAGAATACGAAATTCACATCCGGCTCGCCCGCGACCGGAACGAAGAGGTCGAGGGCTTGCGCGAACCGCATGAAGTCCTGGTGCTCGTGGACCGCAAACCGGTGAAGTCATTTACGGTCGTCCCGCCCGGCGGCGACAGGAACTTCGAAAAGGTGGATGCGCATTTGAAGTTCCGGCTGCCCGTTACCGCCGGACCGCACGAAGTAGGGGTGACGTTTGCAAAGAATCCTTCGTCGCTCCTCGAAACCAAGCGCCAGCCGTATCAGGCGCATTACAACATGCATCGCCATCCCCGCCTCACGCCCGCGATTTATCAGGTTTCAATCAACGGGCCATATGATTCAAAAAACCCCGGAGATACGCCAAGCCGTCGTCGCATTTTCGTGAGTTATCCTGTTAAACCGGCAGTGCGGAATACCAACGAAGCGCCGGAGCAGTCTCCCTCTCCCCTCAACGGGGAGAGGGCCGGGGTGAGGGGTGGTGTTGGAACAGAACATTCGACATCCAACATTCAACACTCAACATCGAAGTCACCGGCCCACCCCTCACCCTCAATCTCTCTCCCCGTTGAGGGGAGAGGGAAGCTGGAAGACACGTCTCACACTCATACTCGCACTGCGGAAGCAGCCGACGAAGATGCCGGCGCCGAAAGGATTCTCTCCACGCTGATGCGTCGCGCGTATCGGCGGCCTGTTGCCAAAGCCGATCTGCAAAAGCCAATGGAGTTCTATCAGAACGCCAGGGCACAGGAGGGTTTCGAGGCGGGGATCGAATCGGCATTGAGCGCCGTGCTGGTCAGCCCTGAATTCCTCTTCCGCATCGAACAAGATCCGCCTTCAACCTCCCTCTCCCCATCGGATGGGGATAGGGCCGGGGTGAGGGGACAACCGGGACGCGTGTATCGCGTCAGTGATCTCACGCTGGCATCACGACTCTCGTTCTTCTTGTGGAGCAGCATCCCGGATGACGAATTGCTCGCGAGCGCGGAGCGCGGTGAACTTCACAAACCCAAAGTGCTGGAGAAACAGGTCCGCCGGATGCTCGCCGACCCACGCTCGGAAAATCTGGTCCGCAACTTTGCCGAACAATGGTTGCACTTGCGCAACCTGGAATCCATCACGCCGGATCTGCGGCTCTTCCCGGACTTTGACGACAACTTGCGCCAGGCCTTCCGACGCGAAACGGAAATGCACTTCGAAACTGTCCTGCGTGACGATCGCAGCGTCTTGGATTTGCTCAAAGCGGATTACACGTTTGTGAACGAACGACTCGCGAAGCACTATGGCATTCCGAATGTATATGGCAGTCGCTTCCGGCGCGTCGCGCTGGATAAGAACTCGGAGCGCGGCGGCTTGCTGCGGCAGGGCAGCGTGCTGACGGTCACTTCGTATGCCACCCGCACCTCACCCGTGATTCGCGGTAAGTGGGTGCTGGAGAATCTTGTCGGCACGCCACCGCCACCGCCATTGCCGGATGTCCCCGCATTGATGGACAACACCGTCGCGGCCAATCTTTCCGTGCGGGCGCGCCTGGCCGAACATCGCTCCAATGCGGCGTGCGCGAGTTGCCACAATCTGATGGACCCCATCGGTCTTTCTCTGGAGCAATACGACGCCATCGGACGCTGGCGCACATTGGAAGACGGCCTGCCCATTGATGCGACGGGTGGTTTGCCGGACGGCAGCAAGTTCGCCGGCGTCGCTGGACTGGAAGCGGGTTTGCTCAAGCGCCCGGACATCTTTGTCAACACGTTGACGGAAAAGCTGATGACGTTTGCGCTTGGTCGCGGCGTGGAATCTAACGACGCGCCCGCCGTCCGTAAAATTGTCCATGACGCGCGGTCGAATAATTACCGCTTTTCGGCTATCATACTTGGCATCGTCAACAGCACCCCGTTTACCATGAGGAAATCGCTATGAGCTTTATCACCAAACGATCGCTTCCTCGCCGCACCTTCCTCCGCACCCTTGGCGCGACGATGGCCTTGCCGTTGTTGGAAGCCATGGTGCCCGCGGCGATGCCGCTCGCCAAAACCGCCGCCAATCCCGTCCGCCGGCTCGGATTCGTGTTCATGCCGATGGGTTGCGACCAGAGCCGCTGGACGCTGCCTGGTGATTCGCTCGAACAGCTTTCGCCGATTCTCCAGTCGCTCGCGCCCGTCCGCGAACACGTCACGGCCATCACGAATCTGGAGTTGCAAAGTGCCTACCCCGGAAGCCACGCGACGTCGAACTCGTCGTTCCTCAGTTGCGCCAGGGCGAAGCTCACTGAGAGCACGGACTATTATCTCGGCACGACGGTGGATCAGATCGCCGCGCAACAGATCGGGCAGCAGACGCAATTGCCGTCACTGGAGCTTTCAATGGATTTGATGCAGGTCGTTGGCCAGTGCGACAACGGTTACGCGTGCGTTTATCAAAACAACCTCTCATGGGCGTCGCCCACTACGCCGCTGCCGGCGGAGGCGCATCCGCGCATTGTTTTTGAAAGTTTGTTCGGCGAAGGTGGCAGCATGGCGGAGCGACAGGCCGCATTGCGCCGGAAAGCGAGTTTGCTCGACTGGTTCAACGAAGACATTGCGCGGCTCAATCGCCAGCTCGGCCCGGGCGACCGCGCGCGGGTCAGCCAGTATCTCGACACGGTGCGCGAAGTGGAGCGGCGCATCCAGAAGGCCGAAGCCGACGCCAAGGATCATCCGATGCGCGACCTCGACCGGCCCGTGGGCGTGCCCGCCGCCTACGCCGACCACGCGCGGTTGATGTTCGATTTGCAGGTGCTCGCGATGCAGGGAGATGTCACACGCGTCATCACGTTTCAACTCGCGCGCGAAACGAGCAATCGCACCTATCCCGAAATCGGCGTCCCCGATCCGCATCATCCGCTGTCGCATCACGGCAACGATCCCGCGAAGATCGAGCGGATGTCGAAGATCAACGCGTTTCACGTGTCGCTGTTCGCGGAGTTCCTCGGCAAACTCAAGGCGACTCCGGAAGGCAATGGCACGTTGCTCGATCATTCGCTGATTCTTTACGGCAGTGGCATTGGCAACCCGAACATTCACGACCACACGAACCTGCCCATCCTGGTCGCTGGCGGCGGTGCGACCGGACTGAAAGGCAATCGCCATCTCAAATACGCCAAACCGACGCCACTGGCGAATCTGCACCTGACGCTGCTCGATAAAGTGGGCGTGAAGCTCGACAAGTTCGCGGACAGCAACGGGAAGGTGGATGGGTTGTTTGAGCCGCTGGCGATTTGAACAAAGTCAATCTCTCCGAGAATGTCTGATTGCGCCTCGCAAATTGAAACGGTCATCGGCTCTGCGCCAGAAGAGCTTCTCGCCTGCTATCAAAACGGAAACCTGCCCACTTATCCTGATTCGCGAATCAACTGCTTGCCATTTGAAAAGGCCAAGGAGTATAGCCAAAAGATGAAAGGCATCTCAGTGGTGGATCGGCTGGGCTTGTGGGTGCTCGATGATGCGAACGATTCGAATCCGTTCGCTTACATTTCAAAAGGCCCGTGTACTGGAATGATCATCCATTTCTCACACGACCCAGAACCCCAGATGGAATTCTCGTCGTTAAGCCTGTTTGTTACCGCCATGCACAATGCCGGTGTGCGCGGACTCGACATTGACGAAATTGAAAAAGCATCCATCAGTGTCCCTTTGGATCAAGCCATTCGCGAATTGACGAAGGAGGGAACTGACGATGCAACATTTCTGCTGAGAACATATTTGTCGATTACCTCTACTCTTCAAAAGGAAACGAAGGACGCATTGGTGGCTTACGACGATTTTTTTGTGAGAGAAGCGTTTTCTGCGTTCCTCGCCAAGACTCCATCGGCAGAGGACGTGCCCTTCGCTGAACAATTAGCTAACGACAAGCATCCACAGGTCGCGCAGGCGGGGAAAGCCGCAGTCTCTGCGACCAAAAGGAAGAGGTTTAGTGGCTAAATGAGGGAATCACATGACCGCATTGCGCTCCGAAGGAGCAACCACAAACCACCCCAGGGCAAGGCCGTGGGGTTAACGGACCAAAATAATAACGAGCCCTGAAAGGGCGACGCAATCCAAACGGAAATACTCTGTGCATCTGAGCGGCTTCCCAAAACGCGCCATTGCTTGTAGAATGCTCCCATGACCGAACTCGAACGCATCACCATCAACCCAAACCAATGCGGCGGGCGCCCGTGTGTTCGTGGCATGCGTATTCGCGTTAAAGATGTGCTCGACATGCTCGCTGGTGGTGCGACGCAAGAGGAAATTCTGAAGGACTTTCCGGACCTTGAAGCCGCCGATATCCGCGCCTGCATCGGTTACGCCGCGCGCTATTTGGATCATGCCGTTCTTGTTGCCGCCTGAGCCATGCGTTTTCTGGTGGACGCCCAATTGCCGCCTGCTCTGGCGCGTTGGCTGGGCGACCACAGTCTTTCCGCGACTGCGATTCGCGATGTGGGCTTGCGAGGATCTGACGATGGCAGCATTTGGAATTTCGCTAAGTCAGGCGACTGGATTGTGATTACCAAAGACGAAGATTTTGTGGCCCGTTGCGTCGGCAATTCAGACGCACCCACCGTAGTTTGGTTACGTCTCGGCAACTGCACGAATCGCGTTCTGTTCGCATGGCTTGAACCTTTTCTGCCTGAAATTCTCCGCCGCTTGGAGGATGGCGAGAAGCTCATCGAGGTTCGATGAAAACATTTTGCACGATTGGATTGGCGCTCCTGTTCGCAACTACTGGTTTCGCGGCAAGCAAGTCTGCCCTGGCCGACGCCGCCGAGAAATCAGACCGCGCAACCATCCGCGCGTTGCTCAAGCAGCGCGCCGATGTGAACGCGCTGCAGGCGGACGGTATGACGGCGTTGCATTGGGCGGCGCATCTGGACGATCTCGAAACCGCGCGCTTGCTCGTGAAAGCCGGCGCGGATGTGAAGGCCACGAACCATTACGGCGTCGCGCCGCTTTCGCTCGCGTGCGAGAACGGGAACACCGAATTGGTGGAACTGCTGCTTGCCGCCGGCGCCGACGCAAATACCTCCTTGCGCGGCGGGGAAACCGTCCTGATGACTGCGGCGCGCACTGGCAAGATCGGTCCGGTAAAAGCATTGCTCACCCGCGGTGCAAAGGTTGACGCGAAGGAAAAACGTGGCCAGACCGCACTGATGTGGGCGGCGGCGGAAGGTCATGCGCCCGTTGTCGAGTTGTTAATCCAGAACGGAGCTGATTTCAAAACGCCGCTGGGTGACTCCGGATTCACGCCGCTGTGTTTCGCAGCGCGCGAGGGCCGGGCGGAAGTGGTTCGCACCTTGTTGAAGGCCGGCACGGATGTCAATGAGGCCATGCAGCCCAAAAGGACGAACCTCAAAACTCCAGCGAAAGGAACAAGCGCCCTGATCCTCGCCGTTGAGAACGGTCATTTCGAACTCGCTGCGGAATTGCTTAAGGCTGGCGCTGATCCGAACGACCAGCGATCCGGCTACACACCGCTGCACGTGATGACCTGGGTCCGCAAGCCGCAACGGGGAGAAGACTATGGTGCGCCACCTCCGCTCGGTTCAGGAAATCTCAACAGTGTCCATTTCATCAAAGAACTCGTGAAGCATGGCGCGGATGTGAATGCGCGGCTGAAAACGGGCCGAGGAGGTCCCGGCAAATGGAATCCAACTGGCGTCACCCCCTTCTTCATGGCGAGCGCCACGGCGGATATCGTTTACATGAAGTTGCTGCTGGAGTTGGGCGCTGATCCGAAAATCGCGAACGTGGACAATTGCACGCCGTTGATGGCCGCATGCGGGATCGGTGTTGGTTCTGCCCAGGCGACGGAAACTGCCGGCGAAGAACCAGAGGTGCTCGAAGCCGCCAAACTACTGCTCGAACTGGGCGCCGATGTGAATGCGGTGGATGCCAATGGCGAGACCGCCATGCATGGAGCGGCGTTGAAGAATTTGCCCAAGGTCGTCCAGTTCCTCGCGGACAACGGAGCGAAGGTCGAAGTCTGGAACAGGGAAAACGACTTTGGCTCGACGCCATTGATGCTCGCGCAAGGCTATCGTCCTGGGAATTTCAAGCCGTCATTTGAAACGGTCGAAGCCATCCAGCGCGTAATGCTCGCCGCGGGAGTGGCGCCCCCGACCAACGCCCAGCCCGCCTCGGCGGAGCTGAACAATTCAGACTGGGCACCGCCCAAATCGAAGAAGAAGCAATGAGGACGGGTCAGGGCCGTCCCGGTTCTGCAAGGCAATAAAGAAACCGTTCACCGCGCAGATAAAGTTCATTGCCTGCCAGGGCCGCGGTAGCACTGAACGAATCGTCAAGGTGGTTTACCGCCAGAGCAGCATTCTCCCGGTCGTGGCGTAGAACGACGGTGTTTCCATCCCGGCCCGTGATGTAGATTCGACCCGCAGCACCGACGGGGGAGGAGAAGATGAAGTCGGTGATGCCCTCGAGCCGGAGCGGCTCGCCGAGCGGTTGGCCGGTGGCCGGATTGAGGCGCGAAAGAATGTTTTGATTGTGACGCAGGAAATAAAGCGTGTCGCCATAGAGCAACGGCGATGAAACGTAAGGCGTCATGCGATTCAGTTTCCACGCGACGCGGTCGGTGCTCGTGATGTCACCCTTTGCTCCGTTCAGACGAATGGCCAGCATGGCCTGCTGATAATAGCTGTTTCCGGCAATCACGATCCCAGCGTGGTACACAGGCGATGAGACAACGTTATCGGTCAGACCGGCGCATTCCCAAATCAACGCGCCGGTCGAAAGCTCGTAGCCGCGGACGCGTTTCGTTGCGCTGACGATGACTTGGGGTTTGCCTTCGTGTTCGACCACGAGTGGCGTGGACCACGAAGTCTTTTCGTCGCGAGCGACCTTCCAGAGTTGCCTGCCGGAGCGTTTGTCAAAGGCATAAAGAAACGATTCGCCTTCGTGATCCCAGCACACGATCAATTGATCGCCATGGAGCACGGGAGAACTGCCTTCACCGTGAGCGTGCAGTGTTTTCATTCGGCCCAGGTCTTTCTGCCATTTCAATTCACCTGTGAGATCGAGGCAATAGAGTCCCCGCGACCCGAAGAAGGCGTAAAGATGCTCACCGTCTGTGACCGGAGAACTGGAAACCAGACTGCCGGTGGTGTGTCCGCCTTCATGCGGCCATTCCTCGCGGAGGACCTTTTTCCAGAGGACCCTTCCATCGCGGCGACTGAGCGCAAAAACGATGAACTGATGACGATGGGTCACGGGCACGCTGTCGTGAACACCAGGGGCATCGTCGTGAACCGCCTTCTGCGCTTCACCAACGGGCGTTGCGCCCAACAAATAAACCGCATTGCCAAACACAATCGGCGAGGAATGCCCTTTGGCCGGCAGCGCCATCTTCCAGCGGATGTTGTTGGTTTCGCTCCAGTAGGTCGGTGGATTGGCTTTCGGAGACACCCCGTTGGCCAACGGGCCGCGCCATTGCGGCCAGGAATCCAGGGTTGATTGATCAGCACAATTTCCCGCCTCGCTGGCTTGCGTGGGAAACGCAGCGAAGCAACAGACACTGGCCAGGAGAAGCCGCAAGAACATTGGAACACCTTCAAGGTCGCGGCGGACTTGGTCAACGCTGATTCTGTAAAACATTTGTCACGGTGCGCAACCTGGCGGTGTCCTGCTTTGAAGTCTGGAGCTCCGCGTTTACGCGGCTTCGGACCGCCTCAAGCGGAAGGCGGCGGAATTCCGAACGAAGCGGCACCCAACCGTCAACTGCGTGAGCTTGCGACCCGGGCGACGATCGTATTTGATGTGGGCCAATCTCAGGCCATGAGCGAGGAATCCGCCAACTCCCCGGTGATCGTTCAACGTGCCGATATCCTGTCCGCAACTGCGCGATCACTGATCGAGGCCCTCAACGCCGAACTTTTGGGACGCTATCCTGAAGAAGGCGCCTGTCATTTCCGGTTGGACGCAAATGAAGTCGCCGATGGCCAGGGAGCCTTCCTGATCGCCTTTCGTTCCGGGCAACCGGTGGGTTGCGGCGCCGTGCGACGGATTGAAACGGACACTGGCGAAGTCAAACGCATGTATGTCGTGCCACAGGAACGTGGGCGCGGCGCCGGCCGGGCCCTTCTCCATGCGATTGAAGCGCAAGCGCGAGCGCTGGGGCTTTCCCGACTGGTGCTGGAGACCGGAGTGCGCCAGATTGAAGCGCAAGCCCTCTACCTGCGGGCCGGCTTTTCCCGGATTGATCCGTTCGGAGAATACCTTCATTCGCCGTTGAGCATTTGCATGGCGAAGACACTTTGAGACCGCCGCGGCTCAGGGGTGCGCCGATAAGTCCTGCAGCATTTTTTGAATGCTCTCGTGCGTGCCGAGCAGCAGCAGCCGGTCTCCGGCTCGAAGTTGCTCGCTCGAGGAAGGAACGGGAATTCGCTTTCCCGCGCGCTCAATGGCGCAGATTTGAACCCCAAATCGCGCAATCAAATTAAGTTCAGCCAGCGACTTTCCGGCACTGGCGCTGCCTTCGGGAACTTCCACTGCCTCCATCGCGATATTCTCAAACTCAGCCGTTTGTTTGTTGCCACCCGTGCCCCGGAGGAATCGATCTCCCTGGGCCAGTTGTTCCGCGCTGCCCAGCAACAGTAGTTTGTCGCCGGAAAAGAGTTTCTCGTCGGCCGTGGGATTGGCGATGAGAAATCCCTGGCGATCAATCAGCACGATCGAGCAACCGAGTTTCTTCCGGATGGCCAGTTCGCTGATGCGTCGGCCGGCGTGTTCCGACCGGAACGGCAAAATGATTTCGTCAATTTGCAAATTCCATTCCTGGGGACGCTCGATCACCGAGGCCGGCAGCCCGGAGGTGGCTCCGATCGTCGATGCCGCTTTCACTTTCTGGCGAACCTCCACTTCGAACCGGCTGTGCAGGACCAGCAACCTCCGCCAGAACAGCGGCGCATAGAAAACCACCGCCGTTGCGGCGATTGCCAGAATCCAATAGACACCGCGCCCCCGAGGCACCAGAAGAAAGAACCAGCCAAAGAGCACAATCGTACCGATGGCCGTGAGCACCCTCTGGAGGATGACGCGCAACAAGGGACTGCTTCCTTGCGTGGTGGCCTCCGCGAGGATCATTCCGAGTGCCTCCAGATTGCGCCAGACGGCGATGACCGGTCCGATCAGGATCAGTCCAAAGACCGTCCAGTAAATGAACTCAAAGCTGGTCGGCAGAATCCCATCCTTTCCGACGAAGGTATGCGCAATCTCATAAAAAGGTTTTGAAAACAGAATCAACGCGGAGGCAAACAGCAGATGCATGGCGACATGAACCAGACGTTTGCTGCTCAGCTTCCAAAGCACGCTCGCGTTGGTGCGTGACTGGAGTGCTTCGAGCCGGCGGTGATAAAACTCAATCAACTCCCGCAGTTTCGCGGGTTCCCGAGCCTCCACCCACGAACAAATGGCTTCGGAGCGTCGCGTGAGCAACGGACCGATCACCGAAGTGCTCAGGGAAACCCCGATGCCGAGCGCATAAAATTGTTCCGGCAACACCTTCACCTCCTTGCCGACCTGCATCAGCACGAAAGCAAACTCGCCAACCGGCGCCAGGGACAATCCAGCTTGAAGCGCATTCCGACTGGAATGTCCCGCGCCAATCAGTCCAAACGCACACGCGAGTGGTCGTCCCACGAGGATCAAGGCGGTGACGACCAGGACGAGCCACCATACGTCCGCCAGCAATCGGAAATCAAACATCATTCCCACTGCCACAAAGAAGACCGCGCCGAAAATGGTGTGGACGGCGGAAAACGCATTCTCCAACTCGTCCTTGTACCGCGTGCCGGCGATGACCAGTCCCAGCACAAAAGCGCCCAGAGCCAGGGAATATCCCGCCTGTAATGCCCAGACTGCCCCCAACAACACGACTCCCGCCGTTGCCACCACGCGCGGCTCCGGGCTGGTGTCCCGGCTCAGGACCTTCAACAGGCGCGGCACGAGCAACATCGCAATGACGGTCGCAAAAATGACAAAGGCCGACACCGCCCCGAGGGTGTTCCAGATCGAACTCCCCTGCCCGCCCATCTTCATCATGGACACAAAGAACGTGAGCATCACCACGGCGACGATATCCTCCAGCACCGTGATGCCCAGGGCCAGTTGTCCGGCGCGTTGGTGGGCCATGTTCAGTTCGTCCAGGACCTTCATGATGATGGAGGAACTGGAAATCATCACCGTTCCGGCCAGGAACAGGATTTGAAAACCGTTCCAGCCCATGGCGAATCCGAACAGGCGGCAAAGATTGAAGAGCAGAATGGAACTGATGACTACCGCTACCACCACTGAGAGTCCCATCCTTTGCAAACGTGCCAGGCTTAAGCCGAGTCCGATGGAAAACATCAGAAACACCAACCCGATTTGCGCGAGCAACTGAATGTGATTCGGGTCAGAGACGAGTTTTACCGCAGGAGAGAATGGCCCAATCGCGATACCGGCCAGCAGGTATCCCACCACCGCCGACAAACCGATTCGGTGCAAAATCCAACCCGCCGCGGTGGCTACGAGCAGAACCACGGCGAGGTCGCGAACAAAGATGGTCTCCGGCATTGAGGCCACCAGTGTTTCGACACGCCTCGCGCGCCGCAAGTGAAACCGATTCTGATGTCGCTACGGGCGTTCCCGAAGGAAGTCCGCGGACTGGCCTTCCGGCAACAAGGTGATCGTTCCGACGTCGACTGATTCCATTTCGTCTTGATCCAACTCGAACACACCGAAATTCTTGCCACTCTCTTCGAGAATTCGTTGGATGGCTGGTGAAACCCAGATTTTCTTTTTGGTGGACCTGGTAATCGTCGTCGTCTGCTGAGCCAACCGGAAGCGGCCGTCGATATCCGTTTCGACGATCCGGGTCTCGAGCATGCGACGAAGGACTGGCAGTGCCCACGTGGGTTCTTCGCGAAAACGCCATTTGCCCCCAGCCCGCCGGCAAATTTCCTTGCCGGATACAAATTGATCCTGAAACGATTTTAAGAACTGACAAATCTCAGTCTGATCGGCGTCCATATTTTGTCCCTCCGATAAATGCCTGCGTTTGGTTACCCGAATCTACTGCCGCAATATACGAAGTCGCAGCAGGGCCAGCCATGAGGACAAACCGGATCCGATCACAGGGGAATTACCGGAGCCACAGGAGAGCGCTGGCGCTACGTCGGGGCGATGTTTCCGAACCCGCTCGCAGCTTCACGCCCCTCCTAGCGCTTCCGGGCGTGCTCGGCCACTAATTTCAAGAACTCGATGGAGGCGCGTCCCAATTGACGCTGCTTTGGCCATGCCGCGACAATCTTCCGCTCAGGCACAGGCGCGGTCAGCGAACGGTATTCCGGCAAGTCCTCCCGGTCATTGCGAGCGGCCATCTGCGGGATCAGCGAGACACCCAGTCCTGATGTCACGAGGGCTTGAATCGTCTCCAACTGCGCGCTCCGGAAGCTGATGGTCGGCTTTACGTCACGCCGTTCACAAAACCCGAGCACCTGGTCACCAAGACAATGTCCTTCCTTCATCAGGATGAAGCGTTCCCGTTCGAGATCCGCAAGGCCAACGGTCCGCTTGCGGGTCAGGGGATGCCCAGGCGGCAGTGCCAGCCGGAGTTCTTCGGCAAACAAATCCCGCACCTCCATGCGGTCGTCCTGGATCGGGCGACTGGCAATGGCGAAATCGATTTCGTAGCCGTGAGCCAGCTTGAGCAATCGCTCCGTCGTGTCCTCTTGCACCACGAGCTCGACGCCGGAAAACTTCTCTGCAAACGCAGGCAGCACCTCTGGCAGAAGGTATGGGGCAATCGTCGGGAGCACCCCAATCGTCAGCACGCCCCGCAAAAGACTGCGCGCATCCGAGGCTTCGCGTTTGGCGGCATCGACTTCCTCGAGAATCCTGACGGCCCGGCGCAGAAAGGCTTCTCCGTGCGCGGTCAACTTTGCCTCCCGTTTCATGCGATCGAACAACCGTTCGCCCAGTTCATCCTCGAGCTTTTGAATTTGCTGACTCAGCGAAGGCTGGGCGACATGACATTGTTCCGCAGCGCGGGAGAAGTTTCCCGTGCGCGCCACAGCCACAACGTATCTAAGCTGGTGCATTTCCATAGGTAATACCTATCGTATCCACAGGAAAAAAGTATTTCAACAATAGCTCCCGGATTGATTCACTGAGGCGCAACGAAACACGAGAATCGTCAAAACCGAATTCAAACTGAACACGTAACGAGAAACTATGTCAGCTGAGTCCAAGGAATCCAAATGTCCATTTCACCATGGAGCTTCACTCAACGGCGGAACGACCAACCGGGATTGGTGGCCGAACCAATTGAAAGTCGAACTGCTGAACCAGCATTCCACCAAGTCCGACCCCATGGGCGCGGACTTCGATTACGCCAGGGAGTTCCAGAGCCTCGACTACGCGGCATTGAAGAAAGACCTCGCGGCTTTGATGACCGATTCTCAGGACTGGTGGCCGGCGGATTTCGGTCATTATGGGCCTTTGTTTATTCGTATGGCATGGCACAGCGCTGGCACCTACCGCACGGGTGATGGTCGCGGCGGCGGGGGCCGCGGGCAGCAACGCTTCGCGCCGCTGAACAGTTGGCCGGACAATGTCAGCCTGGACAAGGCGCGCCGGCTCCTTTGGCCGATCAAGCAGAAGTATGGCCGGAAGATTTCGTGGGCCGACCTGATGATCCTCGCGGGTAATGTCGCTCTCGAAACGATGGGCTTCAAAACATTCGGCTTCGCGGGCGGTCGTCCGGATACCTGGGAGCCGGATCATGATGTCTATTGGGGACGCGAGCGGATCTGGCTGGGGGGCGACATCCGCTACGCGCATGGCTCCCACGGTGTCGAAAAGGCCAGTGCCGTCCTCGTGTCTGACAACGACGCCGGCGGAATGATCCATAGTCGCAATCTTGAAAATCCACTTGCCGCAGTGCAGATGGGTCTGATCTACGTCAACCCCGAAGGTCCCGACGGCAATCCCGATCCCATTGCCGCGGCCATCGATATCCGTGAGACCTTTGCTCGGATGGCGATGAACGACGAAGAGACGGTGGCGCTTATCGCTGGCGGCCATTCCTTTGGAAAAACACACGGTGCGGCCCCGGCGACTCATGTCGGGCCGGAGCCAGAAGCCAGCGGACTCGAAGCACAGGGCCTGGGCTGGAAAAGCACATACGGCACTGGCAAAGGGGGCGACACAATCACCAGCGGATTGGAAGTCACCTGGACCACGACGCCGACGAAGTGGAGCAATAACTTTTTTGAAAACCTCTTTAAGTACGAGTGGGAACTGACCAAGAGTCCCGCCGGTGCGGAGCAATGGACCGCCAAAGGCGCTGCGGCAACCATTCCGGACGCGCATGATCCAGCGAAGAAGCGTTTACCCACCATGCTGACCACGGACCTGGCGCTGCGCTTTGATCCCGCTTACGAAAAGATCTCGCGGCGTTTCCTGGCAAATCCTGATCAATTTGCGGAGGCCTTTGCTCGCGCGTGGTTCAAGCTGACGCACCGCGATATGGGCCCGCGGGCGCGATACCTCGGACCGGAAGTGCCCGCCGAAGAACTCATCTGGCAGGACCCGATTCCGGCGGTGGATCACCCTTTGATTGATGCGCAGGACGTCGCATCGCTCAAAGCCAGGGTTCTCGCGTCAGGTTTAACCATCTCGGAACTGGTCTCGACTGCCTGGGCATCGGCGTCCACCTTCCGGGGCTCGGACAAGCGTGGTGGCGCAAACGGCGCTCGCATTCGTCTGGCGCCGCAAAAATTCTGGGCGGTCAATCAGCCTCCCCAACTTTCCAAAGTGTTGGGCACCCTGGAAGGGATTCAGCGTGAGTTCAACAAGGTGCAAGCAGGTGGCAAGAAAGTTTCCCTCGCAGACCTGATTGTTCTGGCTGGCTGCGCTGGAGTTGAGCAAGCGGCGAAGAACGCCGGTCATACGGTCACCGTCCCCTTCATGCCGAGACGCATGGACGCATCGCAGGAGCAAACGGATGTTGCATCGTTCTCCGTTCTCGAACCCGTCGCCGACGGCTTCCGCAATTACCTCAAGGGCAAATACACGCTCGCGGCCGAATCGCTGCTGATCGACAAAGCGCAGTTGCTCACGCTCACCGCGCCGGAAATGACCGTGCTCATCGGCGGCATGCGCGTCCTGAAGACCAATGTGGGCGGCACGTCGCATGGCGTGTTTACGAATCGACCCGAGGCGTTGACGAACGACTTCTTCGTGAACCTGCTCGATATGGGAACGGAGTGGACGCCGGTTTCGGAAGCCGCGGACGTGTTCGAAGGTCGCGACCGGAAAACTGGCGCAGTCAAATGGACCGGCACGCGCGTGGATCTCGTGTTCGGTTCGAACTCGTTGCTGCGCGCTGTGGCCGAAGTTTACGGAAGTTTCGACGCTGAGAAGAAGTTTGTTAACGATTTCGTCGCCGCCTGGACCAAGGTGATGAACCTGGACCGCTTCGATCTC
>DASUGI010000138.1:0-2142 GCA_036274115.1 Verrucomicrobiia bacterium | reverse complement strand
CGGATTGGTTTGCAGGGAAATCCAGTTTGACAAGCCGAGGTCGGTCGTTGCTTGCACGATGTAGTTGGAGCCGGTGCTGCCGTTGAGAACAAAGTGAAAGTAATTCCCCGCCAGCGCGGCGTTCGACAACGTAGGAGGTAGGGCCGGCGGATTGGTGGCGGGGATCGAATCACCGAGGAGCGTGACCATGTCAAAGCGCGTTGTACCCGACCCGGCGTAGCCGCTGCCAGCGGCGGCTGCGACGTAGGCATTGGCCCCGGTTCCAGTGGCCGAGTTTTCAAACTCGTTCACGATGCGGAACCCGAAGTTTGGATTGTTATTTACGCCTGGCAATGAGCTGAGATTGTTGGTGTGAGCCTCGAAACTCGTCGCCGTAACAACACCAACCGCGGCCGGAAAATCCAGGAACGTGCTCCCGTTCGTCGTGTATTGCAGTCGGGAGTATTTGCTACCGGTGTTGCTGACGCGCTGGTCCCAACGGACCACGAGGTTCTGTTTGCCGACGGTGCTGACGTCAAAGCGCGCGCCGGCGGTCTTGTTCCCGCTGGACGCGGAAGGATAACCGGTCGTATTCCACCCCGAATTGTCGCTGCTCGCTGGATCGGTCGCACTGCCGCCGGCAAAGGTTGGTGTGAGCGCTGTAACCAAAGAGGCGGTTCCGGGGCCAGTGGACGGCGCCGTCGTTCCGGTGGTGGTGCTGCCATCGGGCGGGACGCTGTTAAAGTCCCACTGCGCGATGATGCCACCGGGTATCGTAGGGTTGACTGTCAGGGCGACAACATCGCTGGTGACACTGCCACTGGTGTTGGTAACGACGACCGAATAATTCCCGGCGTCTGCAAGCTGAGCGTTAATACGGGTGAATGAATTCTCGTTGGCTCCCGGCAGGTTTGTTCCCCCAAAGCGCCATTGATAGCCGAGCGGTGCGAGTCCAGTGGCGCCGACCGTGAAGGTTGCGTTTTCGCCGACATTGACGACTTGATTCTGCGGTTGGTTCGTGATCACCGGAGTTGTTGTGATCACCAGCAGGGCATTCGAGCTGGTGACACTCCCGGCGAGGTTCGTGATGACGACGCTGTAAACGCCGGCAGCAGCGGTTTGAATGTTGGTGAGAGTCAAACTGCTTGCTGTTGCCCCCGGGACGTTTGTGGTCGTGTGACGCCATTGGTAGCTGAGCGGGGCGGTTCCGGTCGCCGTGACGGTGAACGTGACATTGGCGCCAACAGTGTTGGTTTGACTCAGCGGTTGAACGGTGATGGCAGGTGGGTTGGTTGCATTGGCGGACGAGATGAGGAAGTCCTTGATCACTGCCATGTGCTGGCCGTCGGCAGAATCGTTCAACTGCACCGGCAAAACATCAGCAAGGTTTGCGTAAACGCGCGAGTCGAACACCAGCCCATTCGGAAAGGAACTGGCGCCAATCACCACGTTGGTCAGCCGAGCCGCCAGGGGCGAACTGGGAAGCGCGTAATCGTACGGCTTGTTGCGGTTGAGATTGGTATCGGGATCGCCGCTGCCATCAGCCGGAATCGGCACGTCGCTCAGGAAGTTGCCGCTGGTTAGCGTCGTGATGGCGGCTTCGCTGCGGCTGTCGGTGTTAAAATCGCCCCCAACGACAATCCAACCGCTGGGAGGCACGTTGACGTTGGTTTGGAGGATGGCTCGCAACTCGGCCGCTTCCCTTCCGCGGGTTGCCGAATCGCTCGTCAAGAAGTGCACGCTGACCGCCAGCAAATCATTCGTGCCGGGCAAATCAATTCGCGCCCAGGCAAACCCACGATTGGGCGACTCCGAATCATCCCACGAACCCGCCGCGACGATGGGATAGCGGCTGATGATACCGTTGGGAATCTGGTACGCGGCATTGGTTTCTCGCGTGTATTGGAAGGTCGGCCCGAACGCCGTGTCCACAAACGATCGGATCTGCGCGGCCGAGTTGCCCAGATAGTTGAACTCCTGTATGCAGACAATGTCGGGCTTCAGTCCTTGAAGAATCCGGATTTGCGGAGTGCCATACTCCTGGCTGTTCCCGGGCAGGTTGGCAGCCATGATTCGGACCGTTACATTGCTCTGGGCAAAGGCGGCGGACGCCGCAAACAGCGCACCAATAAAGGCGCAGCCCCGGACTGCGCGAACGACTTT
>DASUGI010000137.1:0-3960 GCA_036274115.1 Verrucomicrobiia bacterium | reverse complement strand
TCCCGGCATGGACGTGACATCTCCAGACCTCGACGCTCATACGTTAGATTTGGTAGCGTTCGCGCAGGGAGTTTTGCCGCGGATAAACGAACTAAAAACTGCGGCGACACATGTGTCAGTCGATAGTTTGCACAAATCCGTAAATTTGGCGCGTCCGTGGCGGCGCGTGAGATACAACGACATCATCAAGGAAAAGATCGGAGCCGATTGGTTCACCATTTCCGCCGCCGAACGCCGCCAGCGCGCCCACGACATGGGCGCGGAGATCGGCAAGGAGTTTGAAGACTTTGAAGTCACCGGCGCAGTGTTTGAAAAGCTCGTTGAGCCAACGCTCATCCAGCCCACCTTCGTCACGCATCTGCCGAAGGAACTCGTGCCGCTCGCCAAGCTTTCGCCCGACGACCCGACGACCGTCGAAGTCTTCGAGTGCTGCATTAACGGCCAGGAAATTGCGCCCGGCTACACCGAGCAGAACGATCCGATCCAACAACGCGCCACGCTGGAGCACCAAGCCGGCGGCGAGCAACAGAAGCTGGACGAAGATTTCCTCGTCGCCCTCGAACACGGCATGCCTCCCGCCGGCGGCATCGGCATCGGCATTGATCGTTTGTGCATGATGCTCCTCGGCCAGGAAAGCATCCGCGACGTCATCCTGTTCCCGCAGTTGAAGCCGAAGTAAGACTGACGGCTTGACTATCACGGGCGCGGCCTTAGTTTGGCACCATGTCATACCAAGACCGCATTACGATTGACCCCCTGATCCGAAGCGGCAAGCCCTGCATCAAGGGAACACGTATCGCCGTGGCGGACGTGCTGGATTACCTGGGCGGTGGTATGGCGGTGGCAGAAATCCTCGACGACTTCCCCGACTTAAAAGCCGAGGACATTCAAGCCTGCTTTGCCTTTGCAGCCGAACGTGAGCGTCGCCTCTCGGTGGCTGCATGAAGCTGCTGTTCGACGAAAACCTTTCGCACAAGCTTCCGCGTCTTGTTGCCGCGGCTTACCCCGACAGCAAACACGTTCGTGAACTCGGTTTGAAAGGCCAATCGGACGAAGACATCTGGTCCTTTGCGAAGAACAACGGATTCACCATTGTCTCCAAAGACAAAGATTTTTACCAACGCGCCTTGCTCTACGGGGCACCGCCAAAATTCATCTGGCTCTGCCTCGGCAATTGCACCCGCAATGATTTGGTTTCGTTAATCCATCGTCACGAGGGGACATTCTCACGTTTGAAACATCACCGGAATCAGTTTTGGTGCTGTCCTGACATGCCTGGCCTCGTAACATCTGCCGAAGGAACTCGTGCCGCTCGCCAAGCTTTCGCCCGACGACCCGACCACCGTCGAAGTCTTCGAGTGCTGCATCAACGGCCAGGAAATTTCCCCCGGCTACACCGAGCAGAACGATCCGATCCAGCAACGCACCACGCTAGAACACCAGGCCGGCGGCGAACAACAGAAGCTGGACGAAGATTTCCTTATCGCCCTCGAACACGGCATGCCTCCCGCCGGCGGCATCGGCATCGGCATCGATCGCTTATGCATGATGCTCCTCGGCCAGGAAAGCATCCGGGACGTGATTCTGTTCCCACAGTTGAAGCCGAAGTAAATTGGACCAGGGAGAAGCCCAAGCGCCAGCACGAGAAACGTAACTTGACGCCATGCGTTGGCTGCCAAGAGAATGGATGTATGAACCGCTCCGGGATTTGGGTGGTGATCGCTTTTCTGCTTTGCCTGTGGAGGCCAGCAGGTGCTACTGAGCAGATGCCTTACACCTTCCTCGTCAAATCCAGCGGGAACTGGCAGGTGTGGGCGGACTATGTTGACGGTGGTGCCATTGTCATCACCAATGAAGACGCACGAACGAAGGCGGTCATTTACATCACCGAGCTGATTCACAACGAGGAGCTTCAGCGATGTGACACGACTGCCGGCCCCATATGGGGTGAGTATTGCCTGTGGTATATCGCGGAATTGGACGGCAGGAGTGTTTTCAGGGCGCGAACGAAATACAAAAGCGACTTACTCATTGACCTTGATGCCGCAAAGTCCCTGCCTGGAGGAAAGTTCCGTGACAAACTCGAGGACCTGGATCGGAAAACAATCGTATCCATTCTTGAGAATGCCAAGCGGACGCTGGATTCCACAAACCTGACACTCAGGTCGGTTGACGCGGTGCATGCCGCGATCCTGCATGCTTCGTCATACGTCATGACGAACTGTTTGCCGTTCATCCGCGTGATTCAATCGGATGACTATGTTGGGGCCGGTGTACTCCCAAGTAGCTCCGACCCTTACACGCAACAGGGAGCGATCGACCATGTTAAGGGGTATTGGCACTATACCTTCTATGAAACACGCCGCCTTGCCTCGCTGGCTTTGAGGCAATTGGGGGAAGCACCCGTGGGCTTTTCTGCGATTGGATTTCTGCCGCAAGACAAAACAAACGCGCACAGTGCAGCGTTTCGGCGGACAGGCACGTCACGACTGGCGTTGGGTCAGACTCCCAAAATGGTGTACGAGATTCTGGGGCCGCCTGATTACATTGAACATGTTGGAAAGGAAAAGGGGTCGGGCTTGAGGTGGAATGGCGCGTGGCGTTATGATGTCGATGGGAGTTCGCCACACAGTCTTGTGATTAGTTGGGACGTAGACGGCTGCCTCAAAGCCATCAATCGGGTTACTCCGCCCTTGTGGCATGGCGATTCGCTGATTTCAGATGAATCGGTCAAACCAGTCTTTAATCCGGATGGATCAATCCATCGCGGCGTTGAACTCGGCGGAAAAGCTTTTCGGGGCCGAATAGAAACTATTATCCCCAAAAAGTCTGATCGCTGACGCTCAACCAAGCCGCGCAATTGAAGCCCAAGTGATTTCGAAGATTCTCAAGACGTTGATTTTGACAGGATGGGCGCGAGTCGTTAGGGTCTGCATGTGTCTGTGGGCGTCGATCAACTTGTCAATGTCAGCGATTTCCGCAAGTTGCAGGAAGGTCCACCGTTCTACCAACTCATCAACGGGAGGTTGCTCGTGTCGCCATCACCCAACCGCTACCATCAGGACATTTGCCAGAATCTCCTCGTGATCCTGCGCAATTATCTGGATAAACACCCGGTGGGAGTGGTTTATCACTCGCCTTCGGATGTTTATTTGACCAGCTACGACGCTTATCAACCGGATCTTTATTTCGTCTCCAATGCCAATGCGGCGATTCTGACCCCGCAAGGCGCGGCGGGAGCACCAGACCTGATCGTGGAAGTCCTCTCGGCAGGCACGGAACACTACGATCGCGAACTCAAGCGCAAAGTCTATGCGCAAACCGGCGTGAAGGAGTTGTGGCTGATTGATCCGGACGCCAAGGAAATTCAAATCCATCAATTGAATCTCAAGTCGAAGCGGTCAGTAGTCTCGCACGGGTCACAAGCCAGATTTCGGTCGACGCTGTTGCCAGGTCTTGTCGTTCGCGCGGAAAAGGTGTTTCAGCCATCGCGATTGGGTTGAGGGTTGTAGACGACATCGGCGTCGGTGAACTGTTACTCCTCGGCCAGGAAAGCATCCGCGACGTGATCCTGTTCCCGCAGTTGAAGCCGAAGTGACGTAGGACAGGCGTCGCGCCTGTCTCTAACTTTTATGATTCAAACCGCTCAAACTGAAAGCAGAAATTTGAGACAGGCGCGACGCCTGTCCTACGCCGTTGCCGCCCTGCTCTCTGGCTGGCTGGCGACAGGGTTATCCGCCGCAGCGACGAATGAATTCGCGCCGCTCTTTCCCACCAACGGCATACCCGCTGGTTGGACCGTGCGGGCCTGGGATGACGTGAGCAAGCCCGGTCCGACTGGCGCAGTTTGGAAGGTGGAGAACGGCGTGCTGCACGGCAGCGAGCCGCGCGGAACGTGGTTGATGAGCGAACGGGAATACGGCGACTTCGTGCTCGAGTTCGAGTTCAAGCTCGGTGAAC
>DASUGI010000136.1:0-39740 GCA_036274115.1 Verrucomicrobiia bacterium | reverse complement strand
TGTGCTGACATACCATACGACCATCAAGATAAGTTGAGACATAATCATTGATATGGGTCGGTGGTGATATGTCAGCGAAATCTGTTTCATTATCCAGCACACCTTAAACAATGGGAGTCTTACGGTTGACAGACTCACGCTTGATATACTCTCGCACCCGCTCAATCAGTTCGATGGGCATTAGGTAACTCTGAATCTTATAGCCTTTAGCAAGTTGCTTGACTCTATATCGGTCGTTGAGTTGTTTTCTTGAAAGTGGTGTTCCAACTTTTCTCATAATACTCCTTGGTTTTACTTAACATTCATATACTACCATATACATACTAATAAGTCAGCATATAATAAGTAATTTGAGTTATTATATTTGAGTTATTATAAAGTCACATTGGCTCCGGAACCCATCAAGGCTCCGGAACCACCCCCGTTAGGAAGTCTCCTATTATAATAAGCCCTCCCGACTGGTTTCCCGAGTGCGACGAGTCTCTACAAGTTTCTATAAAACATTTACCCCGAGTATCCATACACACGTTAAAACGTTTATGCTTGGGTAAGTGGATACGTTCAAACGTGTTTGCAGGTTCAAGTATATCAATATCAACAAGGGGGAATCGGGGGTAATGGGTTAAACGCTACAGGAGGCATCAAGGTGCCGGAACCTCTCCCACTACCCCCCATAAACAGAAACGCCCCTACGGGACACGTAGGAGCGTTGGCAATAGTTTTGAACGGCTTACTTAATCTTGTAATGACCGTGGTCGGGATTAGTTATTACTTTATCCTTTTTCAATTTGGCAAGCGTCCAAGTGATGTTATGCCGGGGGATGATTCGTCCCTTTAGTTCGTTTGCCTTGTTAGCAATCTCGGTCACACTCAGTTCCTTTCCTCCGGCGAGTGCTTTCAATACGGCTTGCTCAATGGTTAGGTTTTTCTTTTCTGCCCCCCCTATCACTTGCAATCCCGCCTCTGCCAATAGTGGCGATGATGCCAACTCAGCCTTGGCGGCATCATATTCCGTTTGTGCTTTGTCCAATGCAGCCTTTGCTTTGGTCACTGCATCAAGTAGGTCAGTTATTGATTTGCTCATATAACAAGTTATTAAGTGTCGAGTGTGGATACTTGATATGCCATCAATAATGCATTGTCAACGGCATCAATGCCGCAAATAAAAAAACTCCATCGTGAGGGATGGAGTTTGTCCGGGAGAGAGTGGTTCCGGGGATTAGGATAGAACTTTGTCGGGTATCATGTTCCAGAATTCATTCAACGGCTCGCTCGGTATCGTTTGGGCATAGTGTTTCTTAATCATGGCAACTGAATTGCCCATATACCAAGCCACGGTGGAATAGTTTTTTTCTAAAGATGCAAAATTGGTCGCAAACGTATGCCGCAATCCATCGGCAATCCATCCTCCGTCCATCAATCCCCGAGCGTCTTTTTCCAAATTGAACATATTCTTGTCCGGAACCAATGCAGCGTCTTTTTCGGAATGTTCCTTGTGCCATTTCAACCATGCCACCAGAACGGGCTGCATTGGGATATGACGGGCGTCTGTCTTGCCCGTTATGACGTGTAGTTCGTTCGTGGTAAAGTTTACGTGCCGCCATTGAACTCTCGCCCCCTCGCTCGGTCGCAAGCCCGCAAAGGTCAATAGAGCGTAGTAGCCGACCAATTGAGGATACTTTTCCGCAACCTTGCGAAAGAAATCATGGATGCGGGCAGGTTGGTAAAATTCTTTCTCAAATCGGTCGGCTTTGAACTTAATCCCCTCAGCGGGATTTGTAGTTACATATCCTTTATCCAACCCCAGCACCCAATTGAAAAACATGCGTATCATCGTCAGATACTTTTTGCGGGTGTTGTTCGAGCAAGGGTGTTTTTTCAAAACTACATCAATATCATTTTTCCGTACCTCGTCGGCTCGATAGTCCCCCCACTTACATTTGATAAACTTGCAATGCAGTTTGATTTCGTTCCGGTACTGGCTGTCGAGGGTGGTATCCAGCAATTTGTGGGCGTGCCATTGTTCAACTAATTCCCGGACCGTAGGCATGGCTTGCCGAATAATCGAGTCACCCAAAAACTTTACATAATGTTCAACCGCATCCTCGGGGTTCTTTCCGAATGGCTGCAATCGTTCAATCAACTTTTCGTAAGCAGTGACGTGGACAAGTTTGTCCTTTGGGATTTCAGTACGTCGTCCGTTGTCTTGAACATGCTTTTCAATCTGTCGAGCGTAGGACAAGGCGTCCTTTTCGGTGTTGAATGTTTTACGCTCATTCAATCCCCATTTCTTTGAGCGTGCCGATACTTGGTAATAAATCCCCGCTTTGGGGTGGTCGAAACGATAGACTTGCGGGAACGTGGTTCTGATTATCATGGGAGTCCTCCAGTGTTGAATTGCAATTTTATCATGGTCGTCAACTTTCTATAAACTTGGCGGACCAGAACGGACCAAAGAGGGCATGTCAAGCGTTGTCAGGACGACTTGCCAGAGGTTTGTCAGGATATAATAAGTCTCGGGAAAGTATAAAAATCTGAAACTTGCAGAAACGCTGAGGAAATTAAAATGGTGCCCCGGCAAGGACTCGAACCTTGGACCAATTGATTAAGAGTCAACTGCTCTACCAACTGAGCTACCGAGGCACCCAAAGGGCCGTTAGCATCTCAATCACGCGCCGAAATGTCAATATCACCGTACCGTTTTTCGAGATGCAGTGAGCCTGCGTTTTTGCTTTTGCCAACTCACGTTTGCCTCTTGAATGGCCGGATGTCGCGCGAATACGTCCTGCAACCGTTTCACTCTGAAGTTCATCTTCAGATTGATTATGCGCGCGAACTCAACGAGCAACAATGCGCCGCGGTCACCGCCCCGCCCGGCCCGGCACTTGTCATCGCCGGGGCGGGCTCGGGCAAAACCCGCACGCTGACCTATCGCGTCGCCTATCTGCTCGAACAAGGCATCCCGCCGGACCGCATCCTTTTGTTGACGTTCACGAACAAGGCCGCGGGCGAAATGATGCGGCGCGTCACGGATTTGCTGGGGCATGAACTTGCCTCCCTGTGGGGCGGGACCTTCCATTCGATTGGCAATCGCATTCTCCGCCAGCACGCACCGTTGCTTGGTTATCAACGCGATTTCACGATCATGGATCGCGATGACGCCAAGCATCTCATCAGCACCTGCGTTGCCGAATCGAGCATCGACGTGAAGGAAACACGGTTTCCCAAAGCTGAAGTTCTGGGCGACATCTTTTCACTTGCCGTCAACAAACAGGCATCCGTCGCGGACATTCTCGGCACCGAATACGGTTACTTCGACACGCTCGCTCCGCAAATTGAAGATGTGTGGAAACGTTACGTCGCCCGCAAGCTCGCGACCAACGCGATGGACTTTGATGATCTGCTCGTCCTCTGGCTCAAGCTGCTCAGTGAACACGCCGACGTGCGCGAGCATTATCAGCGGCGTTTCCAATTCATCCTGGTGGATGAGTATCAGGACACCAACAAACTCCAGAGTGATATCATCGACCTCCTGGGCGCGCGGCATCACAACGTCATGGTGGTCGGCGACGACGCTCAAAGCATCTACGCGTGGCGTGGCGCGAATTTCCAGAACATTCTCAAATTCCCCGATCGCTATCCGGGCGCGAAGATTTACAAGATTGAAACCAATTACCGCAGCACGCCCGAGATTCTAACCGTGGCCAATGCCGCCATCGCCGCGAACATTCAGCAGTTTGCCAAAGAACTTACCCCGGCTCGCAAGTCCGGATCGAAGCCCGTGCTCATTGCCTGCCAGGATGCCACACAACAGGCTGCCTTCGTCGCGCAACGCGTGCTGGAACTGCGCGACGAAGGAATTGACCTGAACCAGATGGCTGTCCTCTATCGCTCGCACTTCCACGCGCTGGAGCTTCAACTCGAACTCACCCGCCGCAATATTCCTTTCAGCATCACCAGCGGGATTCGCTTTTTTGAGCAGGCGCACATCAAGGATGTCACCGCATATCTTAAGCTGGTAACGAATCCGCGCGATGAACTCTCCTTCAAACGGCTGGTGCTTCTCCTGCCCGGAGTCGGCGGCAAAGGCGCGGAAAAGCTCTGGAGGCAATTTGCCGCTCAATCAACACAAGGCGACAATTCGCCGATCGCCGCCGCACTTCAAGCTTGCGCGAAAGCTGTTCCCAAAAAAGCCGCACTCGCGTGGGCGCAGTTCGCCACCACGATTTCGCAGCTTGAAGCACCCAACATCCGTCAAAGCGCGGCCAGGATGATTCCGCTCATCATCGACGCTGGTTATGAAGATTACCTCAAGGAGAACTTCGCCAACTACCGCACGCGTTTGGATGACTTGAAACAGCTCGCGGTCTTCGCCCAACAATTTGCGACGATCGACGAATTTCTCACCCAAATGGCCTTGCTCACCAATGTTGAAGCTGAAGACGACCAACCCAGCGGCGATGACGAGAAGATTCGACTCTCTACGATCCACCAGGCCAAGGGACTGGAGTTTGATGTCGTGTTCGTCATCATGCTTTGTGACGGGTTGTTTCCTTCGGCTCGCTCGATTGAATCGGTCGAAGGTGAGGAAGAAGAACGGCGCTTGTTCTATGTGTCGGTGACTCGCGCCAGGAACGAACTGTATCTCAGCTACCCCCTGATTCGCGCGGGCTACGGCAACCCCGGCGCGACCATGCAGCAGCCTTCCCGGTTTTTGGATGAAATCCCCAACGGCTTGCTCGATGAATGGAACTTGAGGACGTACGGCTGATTCTTCCTCGTTAGCTCGATCGCTACGTCGCGGGCCGCCAGTCCAACACTTTCAACTGAACCGACTGCCTCCCGTTGTGGTCGTTGACCTGTGGCGCAAAGGCGAGGTCAAATTTTCCCACGGGCAACGAGCCGTTTCCGGCATTCCACCAGACCGCCTCATGCCCGGCGCGTCCATCCGTCACCCACATTTTGACGTGCTGCTTGTCATTCCCCATCCGTTGCAGCGGTCGCTGATGCGAAAGCGATCGGGAATAAAACTGAACCAGCGGGTTGCCCTGGCCGACTGGTTTAAGTCGATCCAGTTCAGCGAGCGCATCAAGCGTCAAATCGGCCAGGGCCACTTCGCCATCCAGACGCAGCGGCGCCTGCAGATCGTCAGCTTTGAGGGAGCGGCGCGCCACTTCATTGAGCCGCACGCGAAAGGCGTCCAGTTGATCCGGATGAATCGTCAACCCGGCGGCCATCGCGTGTCCACCGTGACGCACCAGCAAATCACCGCACTCGCGCAGCGCCACCGCGAGATCAAAACCGGCAATACTCCGTCCCGAGCCGCGCCAGTTCTCGCCTTCGCCACCGATGATAATCGTGGGCCGGTAAAACTCCTGCAACACCCGCGAAGCCACAATGCCAACGACGCCGATATGCCAAAGCAGGCGCCCTTCCACGATGACGAAGTCGGTCTCCGGATTGAAACGCGCCCGCACGGCCCCCGCGGCTTCCTCGGCAATGCTGCGCTCGATCTTCTGTCGCTCGCGATTGCGCGCATCCAAATTCTGCGCCAGCGGCGTTGCTTCCTCCATGCTCTCGGCCATCAGCAAATGCAGGGATTCCTCGGCGGTTTCCAAACGTCCCGAAGCATTGAGTCGCGGCGCGAGTTGAAACCCCACCTCGTACGAACCAACGCGTTCCGACGTTTGGCAGACTTCCTTGAGCGCGACCAGACCTGGCCGCTGCGTCGTATTCAACCGCTCCAACCCCGCACAGACCAGGATTCGATTCTCGCCGACGAGTGGGACTAAATCCGCAATCGTCCCCAAGGCCACCAGGTCCAGCAGCGGTCGCAGATCAAACTCAGTGGCACCAGGCAGTCCGATCTCGCGCCCGCGCTTCACCAGGGCGTGCGCCAGTTTGAAAGCCAGCCCCACGGAGCAGAGCTCCTTGAAATCGCGCTGCCCGGCAGAAGCGGCGGTTCGCTGTGGATTCACCAGCGCCACGGCAGCGGGAGGCGGCGACGAAATCTGGTGATGATCGAGCACGATCACCTCAACGCCCCGCTCGTTCAGCCAGGCAATGGTTTCCACCGCGGTCGAGCCACAATCCACCGCCAACAGCAGTGATCCGGGAAATTTCTTCAGACAGTTTTCCACGCCGTCCTGGCTCAAGCCGTAACCTTCGTCCATGCGATGCGGCAGGTAGGCATTGGCCCGCCAGCCGAGCCTTCGCAGGACCTCCATCAACAAGGTGGTCGAGGTCACGCCGTCCACATCGTAATCCCCGAAAATCACCAACGACTCCCCCAACTCTCGCGCCTTCAGCAAACGCGCCACGGCTTTGTCCATGTCCGGCAACAGGAAGGGATCGGACAGTTGCTTGAGCCGCGGCCGCAGAAAACCGTCGCAGAGCGTCGCGTCATCAAACCCGCGGTTCAAAAGACATTGCGCGAGTAAAGGAGAGATCTTGAGATGCCCCGCCAACGAATTCACCAACAGAGGTTGGGGCGTCATGGGCAACCAGCGAAACTTCATCGCGCCCAGCATCATCAAAGAAAGCCCATCGCGTCAATGCACGGGTCCGCTGTCCGGCTGGTGGTATCCGGATCTGAAATTTGGAGTTCCGCCTTTACGCGGCTCCGGATCGCCTGAAGGTGGAACTCCGAACGACACGCCACGGCTCCAACCTCAATCTTCCCGCTCTTCGCGATCGACCGTGTCTTCGTTCCCGGTGTCGCCTGGCTTTCTTGCGCCCTTGTCCCGACGGTCTTTCTCCTCGGTCTCCCTGGCGTGCCGGCGTTCCTCGCGTTTCCCAGCCACGATGGATAAGGCAATGGAGGTGGCGAGGATTGCACCGACTACCAGTAGTGACACGCTGCTCGGGATGTCGGCTTGAAACCACCGGGGCGGTTTTTCATGCGGGTCGATCAGCATTTTGATGCCGATGAACACGAGCACAAACGAAAGCCCCACCTTGAGATAGCGAAAATAGTGAATCGCCTCGGCTAACACGAAATACAGCGACCGCAATCCCAGGATGGCAAAGACATTCGACGTGAAGACAATGAACGGCTTTTGCGTGATGCCGAAAATGGCGGGAATGGAATCCACCGCGAAAATGAGGTCGGTCGTCTCCACCACCACCAGCACGAGAGCCAGTGGCGTCAGGGTAAATCGGCCGTTTTCGCGGATGGCAAATTTCTGTCCGTGAAATTCTTTTGCCACCGGAAACCACTTTCGGGTCAATCGGAGCACCAAGTTCTTCTCCGGGTCGACCCCGTCATCATCCACAAACAGCATCTTGACCCCGGTAAAGAGCAGGAAGACGCCGAAGAAATAGAGCGTCCACATGAACTGGCTGATGAGCGCGGCCCCGGCGCCAATCATCACGCCGCGCATGATGAGCGCGCCGAGAATACCCCAGAACAGAACGCGATGCTGGTATTCGGCAGGGACGCGAAAATACGAAAAGATCAGCGCGATGACAAAGACGTTGTCCATGGAAAGGGACAACTCGATGATGTAACCGGTCAGGAATTCGCGTGCCTCCGTGTGCCCGCGCAAGGGCACCAGCGCACCCGCGAAGCACATGGACAGCGTGAACCAGATGGCGGTCCACATCAGCGCCTCCTTGAACTTCACCACGTGCGCTTTGCGGTGAAACACTCCAAGGTCCAGCGCCAGGAAGAAAACCACGCATGCGATGAATCCCGCCCAGTGCCAGGGCGTGATTGTAATCAGCGCAAGCATGCGTGCATGGATTTAAGCGCGTCAGACTTTTACGGGATTCGTGGCAGCTCGGACGGTTTCGGTAGCGACTTGCGCGCCGATGTTGGGGCGGACGCCTTTGTGCCACCACAAAACGATGGCGCTGGCAATATAGATGGATGAATACGTGCCCGTGATAATGCCAATCAGGAACGTAAACGCGAAATCATTCACCGGTCCGCCACCAAAGATAAACAACGACATGGTGGCCAGGAATACGGTTCCGGAAGTGATGATGGTTCGGCTGAGGGTTTGGTTCAGGGCCTGGTTGATCAAATCCCGGAAGGAGCCACGGACGCCAAGTTTCAAATCTTCACGAATGCGGTCAAAAATCACGATGGTATCGTTGATCGAGAAACCGATAATCGTCAGCACGGCGGCGACCGTGGAACTGTTCAACTCGCGCCCGGACAGGAAATAGCAGCCTACAGTCATCAGCACGTCGTGAACGATGGCAATCACCGCCGCCGTTGCGAAAGAAAACTCGTAGCGAAACGCCACGTAAACGAGGATGCCGAACATGGCGAGCACCGAGGCCACGATCGCCGTATTCCGCAACTCGGCCCCGACCGTCGGCCCAACATGGTCTTCACCGGCAACTTCAAATTTGGCGTCCGGAAAATCCGCTTTGATCTGCGCGACCACCTTTTCGGCCGCGGCTTCTCCTTCAGCCTCTCCGGTGGCCCGGACGGTCACCCGCAAGGTCCGCGAGTTGTTCCCCAGGTCCTTTTGATAAGCAATCAGGGACTCTCCCACTCCGGCCTTCGTCGCGGAACTGCGGATCTGATCCACGCCGATGTCCTTGCTCTGATCAAATTTCAAGGTCACCATCGTCCCGCCGGAGAATTCCACCCCCAGCAGATCCTTGCCGCGTCCCAAAACCCCGTAACCGAGACCCGCCAGGATGATCACCCAGGAAACCGCGAACGCCGGCACGGCCCATCGCATGAAGTCGATCTTCGTCACCCGAATGATGTGCAACATCTTCAGGCCTGTGATCAAATCCCGGCCCAGCAGCCAGTCAAATATCAGCCGCGTCACCACCAGCGCCGTAAACAAACTCGCCGCCACACCAATCGTCAACGTCACACCGAAGCCCTTCACCGGCCCCGTGCCCAGCGCAATCAGAATCACCGACGAAATCAGCGTGGTGAAATGTGAATCGAAAATCGTCCCGAACGCCCGGTCATAACCCGCAGCAATCGCGCCGCGCAACGACTTGCCTTTGGCCAGCTCCTCCCGGATTCGTTCGTAAATCAGCACGTTGGCGTCCACCGCCATACCCACCGTCAGCACGATACCCGCGATACCCGGCAAGGTCAGCGTCGTGCCAAACGAACACATCACGCCCATCAGAATGATGACATTGGAGAGCAGCGCCACGTTGGCGATCGCGCCGGACAACAGGTAATAAACGAGCATGAATCCGGCGACGGCAACGATTCCGATGATGGAAGCCCGGATGCCGCTCTTGATGGAATCTTTTCCCAGCGTCGGGTCCACGTCCGTGGAGGAAATGATGTGCAACGGCGCCTTGAGCGGATTCTCCAGCACGTTGGCCAGTTCAAACGCCTCGCGTACATCAAACGATCCCGTAATCTGGCCGCTGCCCGTTTCGATCGGGCTGTTGATCGAAGGCGCGGAATAGAGCTTGCCATCAAGCACAATGGCCAGCCGCCGCCCCACATTTTCGCGGGTCACCTGCCCGAACGTAACCGTTCCCTCCTCGTTCAACGTGAAATTGATCTGGGGCTCACCCAGATTCCCACGCACCACCATCGCATGTTTGATAATGTTGCCGGTCAGGCCGCGCTCGGCCCTTTTCTTCACGAGAACTTCCTCAACACTCTCGGTCCCATTTTTATTACGTTGCTTGCGGCGAAGCAGTTCATAATTCGGCGGGATTTCCCCTTGCCGGATCAGGCTGTCACTGTTCTCGTGCACCAGACGGAACTCCAGAAATGCCGTCTTTTGGAGTTGCGTCTTCGCGCTTTCGCGGTCCGCGTCGGAAAGACCCGGCAACTGAACAATGATCTGGTTGTCGCCCACCGGCTGAATGATGGGCTCCGCCACGCCGAACCGATCCACGCGCTTGCGCAATACTTCCACCGCCTGGTTCAACACCCCTTCCAGTTCGGACTGCACGAAATTAGTGGTCGTAACAATCTCGCCAACGGCATTGGTCGTGGTCGTGATCGTCGCGAAACGGTTGGTATCCATTTCCAGCGTGAAAGACGTGCCGCCCTGCAAATCGATCCCGAGTTTGATTTTGCCCGCGGCACGGCGCTGAAGCCGGTTCAGGACAAACGTGTTCGGATCGTCCTCGGCCCTCGCATCGAACTGTGGAAAGTACCGCGTGATGTCATTGGTACCTATGGCGAGCCGCAAATTCGTATAGGCCCGGCTGGCATTGGTCTTCTGCGCCGCCCGGGCATCGGCAACAATCGTCGCAAACACGGCATCATTCGGCGCCACACGCGCGTCCTTGACGAATTGTTCCACCAGATCACGATTCGTCGGCGGATAGATTTCGTAAAACGACCAGATGAGAACGCCCAAAACCAGGGCCAGACGCCAGAAATTATTTCGCTTCATGGGAAATCAAGACTCACTTTTCTCGCCGCCGCGCTCGGTAATTTCGGTGATGGCCGAGCGGGAAATCTCCAGCTTCGCGTCCGCCGAACGAATCGTCACTCCACCCTTTTCTTTCACCGAGAGAACCACCCCAATAATTCCGCCGGAGGTCGTTACCTTGTCACCAGGTTTGACTGTCTTGAGCAACTCCGCGTGTTGCCTGGCCTTCTTCTGCTGCGGGCGAATCAGCACGAAGTAGAAGACCACCATCAGCAAAATCAACGGAACAAGTTGAGCCAACGGGTTCACCGTGCTCCCGTCAGTCGGGGCCGGGCCCATAGCCAAAATTATGTGCGGATAGTTCAAGTCCATATTGGAATAAACGGACGGTTAATCTAGGGAACTAAACCTGTTTGGCAAGCGTATTGAACGGCCAATCTGCTTGTCTTCGTGCGCTACGGACCTAAACTCCGCGCCCGATGTTTGACCTGAGCACACTCAATCCGCCCCAGCGGCAGGCTGTTGAAACGATCCATGGCCCCGTGCTCATCCTGGCCGGCGCCGGCACCGGCAAAACCCGCGTCATCACCCACCGCATCGCCTACATCATCCGCAAAGGGGTCGCTCCCGGAAACATCCTCGGCGTCACCTTCACCAACAAAGCCGCGCGCGAGATGCAGGAACGCGTCCGCAAACTCCTCCCCGACCCCAGACGCCAGACCCGAGACCCGAATCAAAAGCCCGATCGCCCGACCATTTGCACGTTCCATTCGCTCTGCGTCCGCATTCTCCGCCAACACATCGAGAAGCTCGGCTACAAACGGAACTTCGTCATCTACGACGAGTCCGAGCAACTCGGGGCCATCAAGAAAATTCTCGCCAACATTTCCAGCAAGGGTGAGAAAACCGACCCCGCCGCCGTGCTGGCCATGCTGAGCAAGTTTAAGAACGGAGGCGAACGCGCCAGGGTCTTCGGCGACCCCAACGTGCACGCCCTCGCCGAGCACGTCGCCAAGCGATACGAATCCGCCTTGCACGCCTGCAACGCCGTGGACTTCGACGATTTGATCCTGCTCACGCTCCGACTCTTCCGCGAACATCCGGACGCCCTGGAAGCCTGCCGCGCCAAATACCGTTACGTGATGGTGGACGAATATCAGGACACCAATGCGGCGCAATTCGAACTCGTCCACTCACTGACCAGGGAACATCGCAACCTCTGCGTCGTCGGCGATGACGACCAGAGCATCTACGGCTGGCGCGGCGCGGAGATTGCCAACCTGCTCGATCTCGAAAAGCATTTTCCCGAAGTGAAGGTGGTGAAGCTGGAACAGAATTACCGTTCCACCAGCATCATCCTCAACGCCGCCAATGCACTCATTAAGAACAACGCTCGCCGTCGAGCAAAGTCGCTCTGGTCGGACAAAGGTTACGGCGCAAAGATCTCGCTGCGCGCGTTTGAGACGGACGAAGACGAAGCCCGTGAAGTCGTGGCCTCGATTGAATTCACCCGACTGGCCAAGCGCATCCCCTGGTCGCAGAACGCCATTCTCTTTCGCACCAACATTCAATCGCGTCCGCTCGAAACCGCCTTGCGCACTGCCGGTGTTCGTTATCATTTGATCGGCGGCCAAAGTTTCTTCGACCGGCGTGAAATCCGCGACCTGCTTGCTTACCTGAAAACGTTTCTGAATCCGCACGACGACGTCAGCCTGCTGCGCATCGCCAACACCCCGGCTCGCGGCTTGAGCGATGTGACGATGGAGCGGTTGCTCGGTGCGAGTCACGAGCGCAAGCAGTCCGTTTTCTCCGCCATGAAGAACCCAGCGGTCACGACCACGTTTCAGTCGCGCACCCGTGAAGCCATCGAAGCCTTTGTTGAATTGATCGAACGCAGACGAAGCGAGTTGAACAACCGCTCTCACCCCGGCCCTCTCCCCCAGGAGAGGGAGAACCGTTCGCCGTCGCACGAGAATACGAAAACCGGCGAACGCAGTGAGGTCCCCGGAGAGACCGCAATCTACCAATCGCTGTCCCCTCTCCCCGGGGGAGAGGGTCAGGGTGAGGGCGAGCGTCGCACCCATTTTCAAGCAACTGGCCTAGCCGCCTGGACCGACTCCGTCCTCGACGAAATCGGCTATTTCGCCGAACTGCGCCGGGGCGAGAAAGACGCCGAAGCCGCCGAGAATCGCATTCGCAACCTCAAGGACTTCATCGCCACGATGGACAACAGCGGCTCCCCATCCGCCTCCCTGCACGACCGCCTGCAGGAATTCCTCGAAGATGTCACGCTTGATTCCGACCGCGATGAAGAGGAAGAAAAGGCCGGAGACGCTGTCACCCTCATCACCATGCATTCGTGCAAGGGATTGGAATTCCCACACGTTTACATTGTCGGTCTCGAAGACGGATTGCTCCCGCATTCGCGCTCCAAAGTCGAAGGCACGCTCGACGAGGAACGTCGCTTGTTTTACGTCGCCGTCACTCGCGCGATGCAGACCTTGACCATCAGCCACTGCGGCGGGCGCAAGAAATACGGCCAGGTCATGCCCTGCCACCCGTCGGGTTTCCTCAAGGAACTCCCGCCGGAACTGGTCGAAACCGATGACGAGAGGTCGAAGAAACCGGTGGAATCCACCACTGGCAAAAGTCTTTTCGCCGCCATGCGCGAAGCGGCTCAATAGTCGGCAACTCCAAGCGCTTCAAATCGCTCCGGTGTCAAAGACGGCGGGCGTCGCCTTTAACCGTCTCAAGAATCCGGCTCCCTCCCACAAATCCGCGTCGTAAGGCGTAAAATAGGCGACTACCATTCTTCGCGGATTTTCCCGGAATGAATCTGCCACGTTGTTCACCACCCTGGACATCACGGCCCGGCTGAACGGATTGAACAGGTAGATGACCAGCGGATCACCGGGCAAGGCCACCTCAGTCGCATCGGCCGTGATCAACTCGATATCCTTGCACCGCCGTGCCGCCTGGGGATGACGTTTCAAATTCTCCGCGGCAATACGGTTTAAGTCCGCACAGTACTCGACTCCAACAATCCTCTTGAATCCAAACTCGGAGGCGACCAACACCGCACGGCCTTTGCCCGAACCAAAGTCGAGAAACGTGAACTCGCCAGGGTTAATCGGCAATCCACTCAGTGTCTCTCTCAAATCACCCGCAGACACCGCTTGATAGCGAATTCCATGCGCCCAATTCGCGCCGCACACTTCGCTCTCCTCCGGGCGGTAAATCCCGCCAGTGTCCACGTCCCATTGCTCGTCGAAGGTTGCATCCGACTCCTGCCTCTCCGCTTCAACGCGGCGGGCTTCCAAATCAAAAGAGCTGACCAGATTAACCGCGCACATGGCGGCAGTGCCCATGACTCCCCGGATGGCAAGTGAGCGGCGAATACGGTTGATCGTGGAACGCATAATGGCGCGAACCTTCTCACAAGCCGCCGTTCAACCGAATAGGGTAGTCTCCTCCCTTGCACCGTTGGATTGGTTCAAGCCATGAGTGCAGTTTGCATTTCAGATTCGCCCGTCCTCCACTATCTTCTCCCCGTGCAGTCGCTCGAATCACAACTCGCCGACCTGCCCGCGCTAAACAAAGTCACCGTTCCCGACTTGTGGCAGCAGCAGGCCGTGGCCGCTTTGCGCGAAGGCAAGGATGTTGTGGTGCAAGCACCCACAGGCTCGGGCAAGACGCTCATCTTCGAGTTGTGGTCCCATTCCGGCAAACCGCGAGGCCAGGCCATTTACACCGTGCCGACGCGCGCCTTGGCCAACGACAAGCTCGCCGAATGGCGCGCGCGCGGCTGGGATGTCGGCATCGCCACGGGTGACCTTTCCGACAATCTCTCCGCCCCGGTCATTGTCGCCACGCTCGAGACGCAAAAAAATCGGCTCATTGCCGGCGATGGGCCGACCCTGCTGGTTGTGGACGAGTATCAAATGCTGAGCGACCCGGATCGCGGCCTCAATTACGAACTCGCGCTCGCGCTCGCACCCGCTCACACGCAATTCCTGCTCCTCAGTGGCAGCGTCTCCAATCCGCATCACGTCGTCCAGTGGCTCAATCGGCTCGGACGCAAAGCCGCTCTCATCCGGCACGAACAACGCCCCGTGCCTCAGGACGAAGTGTGGGCCAACAATCTCAATTACCACGTCCCCTCTGAAATTCGCGGTTACTGGCCCCGCCTGGTCGCCAAGTCACTCGCCGACGACCTCGGGCCAATCCTGATTTTTGCCCCACGCCGTCAGGCCGCCGAAAGCATGGCCGCTGACCTCGCACGAAATCTACCCACGCCCAATCCGCTTCAACTCAGTGTCGAACAGAAGCAAATCGTTGGCGAGCACCTGGCCAAATTGCTCAAGAGCCGCATTGCCTATCATCACAGTGGACTCAGCTATGCCGCGCGGGCCGGCGTGATTGAACCACTCGCGAAGGCCGGACAACTCCGCGTCGTGGTTGCCACCATGGGGCTGGCCGCCGGCATCAATTTCTCACTTCGCAGCGTGGCCCTGGCCGGCGAGTCGTACCGACGTGACGCCATCGAACAGCCGTTGCGCGCTGACGAAATCCTTCAAATGTTCGGACGCGCCGGGCGTCGCGGCCTGGACGAAGTCGGCTTTGTTCTCATCACCGCCAACGAGATTCGGCTCCTGGATGCCCGCCCCGTTCACCTTTCACGCAGTGGTGCGGTGGATTGGAGCGCGCTGCTCAATCTGATGCAAACTGCCGTCGAGCACGAGCGCGACCCGTTCACCGAAGCCGTCCGCGCCCAGGAACGCTTGTTCACCACCAAACCCATCTTGCTCGGCGTTGAGGAATCCATGAAGCACCCGAACGTGCCATGCGGATTGCACACGGATGCCGAACGCGCTCGCCACGTTCGCAAACGCCAACGGGAGATACTTAACAGTCGCGGCGAGTGGGAGCCTTTGCCCGCATTGACCGAAAAGCCGCTGAAAGAAATTTGTGTTGTCAATCGCCCTCACCCCGGCCCTCTCCCCCAGGAGAGCGAGAACCGTTCGCCGTCGCAAGAGAATACGAAAACCGGTGAACGCAGTGAAGTTTCCGGACAAACCAGAATCAACCAATCGCCATCCCCTCTCCCCGGGGGAGAGGGCCAGGGTGAGGGCGAGCGTTCCACCGCAGGACCAGCGTCGCGCCTGTCTCACACACCTGAAGTGCTTAAAGGAAAAATAGCGACAGGTGCGACGCCGGTCCTGCGACCCGCGCTTTCCGAACAAGCCGTCATCGAAAAAGTCGGCAATGGCATGATCGTTCTCCTCGAAGAACGCGACGGCCAGAAGATTTACGGTCGCGCCAGCACCGTCGCCGACAAACTGACCGGCAATCGCGTCATCATCGCCAAGTGGGTACGACGTCTCACGAATTGGAACGGTCGCCAGGCTGACATGTCCGTTTGGAAAGAAAACATTGTGCCATTGCTGGAGCACAAACTCGCGGGACTGAGGACGCCGGTCGTGAAGTTCGTTAACCAGGCCGAGCGCATTCTGGTTTACGTCAGCGTCGCGGACCTCACATTGCGCGTGCCCGTGGACAAATATGGTGTCGCGCTCTGGCGGCCAATCGAACGCGAGGTTTTGCCTTACGACTGCGCGCAGTGTTCACTGGTGGAAGTCTGCAAAACTCTTTCCACTGCGCCCGGCACGGCGCTGACCTGGCGGCGACTCAACCTCGTGGACCCGCAGGGCAAACCGACCCTGCGCGGACGCGTCGTGAGTTTCTTTCAACAAGGCGACGGCCTCGCCATTGCCGCCGCGCTCGAAGACGAGCGTTATCCGCTCGATGAATTGATTTACGATATTGCGGATCTCGACGCCGGCTTTCGCTTCTGTGGAGACGAGAATCGTTACGGGGGCCGGCTCGCCATCGCGTGTCATGAGAAGTATCAACTGCTCAGCATCCCGGGCTATCTGGAGAATGGCCTGCCGCCAAAATATGGCTACGGCGCCGAGGCGGTAGTGCAGAGCGTCCACAAGAACCCGTTGAACAAACATAGCTGGGTGACCGAGTTGCTCGGCGCAGGCGACATCGATCGCGCGATCATTGAGTGGCGCAGCCTGCTTCGGCAAATCGCTCACGCACCGGAACTGGATTGGCCGCGCTGGCGCGCCTTTCAAGCGATGGCCAAAACGATTCTGAACGAAACCGAATCGCCGACTCTTACCGAGTTACCCCGATTGGAATACCATCAAACTCGCCGCGTGGACCACCGCCTCATCCTGCGACGACATTGACAAATTCGTCAGGGCGAAATGGTTTGCTTTCCCGCTGCCGCTCTCAGCGCCGGAGACAAGGGAGCCAGGTCAACAAAGCCCTCCTTCTTCTTCAGCTTGCGCCATTTTTTTTCGAGCCGGGCGATGCGCTCTTTCATGGCCGGATGCGTGCTTAACGCCTGCAGTGCGTCGCCGTCGGGGTTCAGCTTTTGATCGTAGGCATCGAGCTTGCGAAAAATCTCGGCCATTCCGCGCGGATCAACCTTCGCCGCCAGCAAAATCCGCCAGCCTTCATCGTCTGCTTCCGTTTCGTATTCCTGCGAAAACCCGGACTGCACCACCATGTCCGTGGCGTTACCCAGTAGTCCCACCACCCCGCCCTGCGCGCCCATTAACACGCCGAACAACACGAATGGCCCGGAGCCGGCGATGGCGTGTCGCAAGCTGTGCTTGAGCTTCACATGCGCGACTTCATGGGCCACGACGCCGAGAAGTTCCTCCGGACGTTCGACCAGTTCCAGCAGGCCGGTGGTAACCACCACGTAACCACCCGGCAGCGCGCAAGCGTTCGGCTCTTCGTCTTCAGCAATGAAAAACGTGAGCGTGTTTGTCCCCACCACAATCGCATTGGTCAATGGTGCCGTCACCGAGTTAAGCCCGCTCAAACGCGTGGTGTTCTCAACAAATGGCGTGATATCGCGCAACTCCTTGACTCCCTCAGCGCCCCATTCCTGTTCCCATTTCGGCGGTACGCGCGCGACCAATCCGTCCACCACAAGAGACATGGCGACGTCGGCGAGCCACACCAGGACGACAATGACCGCCACCACGTATCCCACAATCCTCAGCCGCCGCATCACTTCGTCCTTCGTAGCGCTGCGACTCAAGCGGTCGCGCACCAGCCGCATTTGAGGGACGAAGGGATGATCCAGCAGCGCGAAGTCGGAACTGAACACCTCCCACTCGGAAGATTCGCCATCCTGGAAATAAATCCGCTCGTCCTCGCCGCCTCCCACGCGCACCCGCAATCGGCTCATCGGCACATTCAGGGTGATGCTTTCGGATTGGAAGTGAAACGTATGGGGATCGAGGATAATTGTTCCCGTTGCCACCTCGTTGCCCAGTGCGGGGTGGAAAACGCTCGCCTCAAAGGTTTGATTTGGCTGATACAAACCGGTGCTGTTCTATCAGACCGGCCGAGTACCGCCACGCAAAATTGCGCGGGGCACGAGAGGAAAAATTACCGACCCCGCTGGGGGACTTAACGGTGGCCCCACCCGAAACGGCTCGTGATCGGCCAATAAACGAAGAAGGATTTTCCGATAATATTGGTCGCCGGGAACTCGCCCCATTCGCGCGAATCCTTGCTGTTTACCGTATTGTCTCCCATCACCATGTAGGTGTCCGGTGGAAGCGTGTAAACGGAGTTCTCATCGCGGAACAGGGGCGACAAGCCCGGCGGCCGCCCCGCCTGTATCGCCACGACTTCGTTGACGTGACCGGAGTATTGGCTCTCGGCCGGAGGTTTGGCGGGATCAAACGAATAGACGTTTTCAAAATGCGGCGTGGAAGCATCCAGCCGATTGGTCCCATTGATGATGAGATGCCGGTCATTGCCAATCTGCACGCGCTCGCCGCCCAGGGCCACGAGCCGTTTGATGTAGAACTGATCCTGCGGCATGAGCGCCGGGTTGATGCCCGCAGTTTGAAATACGGCAATTTCCCCACGTCGTGGCTTTCGAAAGTTGTAGGTCAACCGATCCACAAAAAGATGGTCGCCCGCCTGCACCTTGAGCCTCACCACCTGCTCCCCCTTGCGATACATCTTTCCCGGCCGCAACCCCGCTCTCAACTCAATCGTGCCGGCCTTCAAGCCCGACCGCGATTCCACCAAACCCGGCGGCACCGAACCGTAGTCCGGCGGCATAAAGATGGTGTGCCCAACGCCGCCGAGTTCGATGGTCTGCCAAAAGTTGATGATCCGGATCCCGACCGGAGCGCCGATCCGCGTTATCTCTCCGTCGGCTTTGGCCTTGATGTCGATGTAGCTGATGCCTTCAAACCATTCACGAAGCCGGCTCAAGCCCGTGGGGATGACAAAGTCCGGCTCGTCCATCAGGTTTTCGGATACCACGCCAAAAAGCGTCGGCTGCATCGAACCCGTGGGAATCTTGAACGGCTGAATGAAGAACGTCCGGATGCCCATCGCCACCGCCAACGCGACGAGAAATACCTCCACATTCTCGCGCCAGACATGATTGGGATAAGGCTTGAGCGATCGGCCCGCCACCTGGTCGAGCTTTTCCATCGCCCTGGCAAACTGATCTTTGTTCAGGTTGAGCTGAATGGTCTTGCTGAACTCAGCCAACGCCTCGGTGACCGATTGAATCGCTGGCGGCGACAGAATATCGCGCTGCGCTTTGAGCATGTTGCGCACGTGCTTCCGCATCGCGCAGGCATGCCGGAACGTGCTGGAGACGAACCACCGAACGATTCCCGGAAGTGCTGCCTTGCCGACATTCTCGAACGTCGGCAGCGGCGGTGCCACGGGAGCTTTGGCCTGCTTCTCAGAATCCGGCTTCTTCTCGGTTTTCATGTTTTGAGAACCTCAATAAACGCTTCCTGCGGAATGTTCACGTTGCCAATGGACTTCATCCGCTTCTTACCTTCCTTCTGCTTCTCCAACAGCTTGCGTTTGCGCGACACGTCGCCGCCGTAGCATTTCGCCGTCACGTCCTTGCGGAAGGCGCTCACGGTTTCCGAGGCAATAATTTTTCCGCCAATGGCCGCCTGAATCTTCACCGCGAACTGCTGTCTCGGGATGACTTCTTTCAACTTCTCGGCCAGCGCCCGGCCCCGCCCTTCGGCTTTCGAACGATGCACAATGCACGAGAACGCATCCATCGGCTCGGCGTTCACCAGCATGTCCAGCTTCACCATGTCCGATTCGAGATAACCTTCCGGCTCGTAATCCATCGAGCCAAACCCGCGGGTAATGCTTTTGATGCGGTCATGGAAATCAATGAGAATCTCGTTCAACGGAATCAGGCTCGTCAACATCACGCGCCGCGCGTCCAGAGTTTCCGTGTGATCCACCGTGCCGCGTTTCTCGGAAATCAGCGCCATCATGTCGCCGATGTTTTCGTTCGGACAAATCACGAAGGCCTTCACCATCGGCTCTTCAATCTTGTCGATGTGCGTCACGTCCGGCAGGAAGGCCGGATTATCCACTTCCTTCATCGTGCCGTCGGTGAGATACACCTTGTATACCACGCTCGGATACGTCGCAATGATGTCCATGTTGTATTCGCGCCGCAACCGTTCCTGCACGATCTCCAGATGCAACAATCCGAGAAAGCCGCAACGGAAACCAAACCCGAGTGCCACGGACGTCTCCGTCGAATACACAAACGCCGAATCGTTCAGCTTCAGCTTCGCCATGGACGTCTTCAACGCCTCGTAGTCCGCCGTGTTGATCGGGTAAATCCCGCTGAAGACCATCGGATGAATCTCTTTGAACCCCGGCAATTCGCTCGAAGGATTCCGCGCGTCCGTGATGGTGTCCCCCATCTTCACATCTGCCGGACTCTTGATGTTCGCTGTGATGTAACCGGTTTCACCCACCTCCAGTTTCTCGCGCGTGTAAGGCTTGGGATTAAAACTGCCAACCTCCTTCACCTCGTAGGATTTTCCGGAGTGCAGCAACTTGATCATCATCCCCGGCTTGATCTCGCCGTTGAAGACACGCACGTGCGTCACGACGCCTTTGTAGGTGTCAAAATACGAATCGAACGCCAGCGCCTGCAACGTCGGTTCGCCGGTCGGCTTCGGCGGCGGCACGCGCTCGATGATGGCTTCGAGAATTTCCTCGATGCCGATGCCCTGCTTGGCGCTGCACGGAATCGCCCACTCACTCGGGACGGCCAGCACGTCTTCCAACTGTTGCTTGGCTTGCGCCACGTTCGCATGCGGCAGGTCAATCTTGTTGATGACCGGAATGATCGTGAGGTCCTGCTTGGACGCCAGATGGAAGTTCGCCACCGTCTGCGCCTCGACCCCTTGCGCCGCATCAATCACCAGCAGCGCCCCTTCGCACGCGCTCAAGCTGCGCGACACTTCGTAGGCGAAATCCACGTGACCCGGCGTATCAATCAGGTTCAACTCGTACGTCTCGCCGTTCTTCGCCTTGTAATGCATCGTCACCGGATGCGCCTTGATCGTGATGCCCCGCTCGCGTTCGAGGTCCATCGCATCGAGGAGTTGATCCTCCATCTCGCGCGTGGCGACCGTGCCCGTCAGGTGCAACAGCCGGTCCGAAAGCGTCGTCTTCCCATGATCAATGTGGGCGATGATGCTGAAATTGCGTATGTGCGTAGCGTCCATCCGAATTACATCTTACTCTTAATCCTAATCTTAATCTTGCTCCCGGCCCTTCGGTCGGTCTTACTCTTACTCTTAATCGTAATCTTACTCTTACTCCCCGGAGCAAAGACTTGCCTTACTTCTTAATCTTAATCCTACTCTTAGTCTTAATCTTGCTCCGTTTCTGAATCCAAAACCAGAGCGCGACAGGATAAAGGGAATGCGCGGGAAGAAAAGGAAATTAGGCACAGGCCAAGGTGTTCAACCGCGGATGAACGCAGATAAACGCAGATTCCACGGTGTAGGCTGTAACGCGGCCGTCTCGGCTGCGAGTTCAAGCACCGTCCCGGTGCGTTTGTGTTTGGTTTGGGATCGCTATTTACTGGCAGCGAGACGCTGCCAGAACTCGCAGGCGGGACGCCCGCGTTACAAGAATCTTCACGCTGCCGAAAGCAAAGCCGATTCTGATTGTTCGAGAACGCGCCGCGCCATCTCGCGGGACACCGACGGGAAGCACTCCAGAAACTCGTCGAGCGTGTAGTTATTTTCCAAATACTCGAAGAGCGACTTGACCGGGACGCGCGTGCCTTTGAACACAGCCGTACCGCACAGGATTTCCGGGTCAACCGCCACCAACGCGTCAGCTTTCATAGGCGAGGAAAGTAACCCATCAAAGGGAGTTAAGTAAATGCCAACGCAAGCGCAAAACCAGAGCGCGGCCGGATAATGGAAGACGCGGGAAGAAAAGGAAAACACGCCAGCCGAAGGTGTGTACTTGGCAGTCGGTCAATGCTTAGCCGTATCATCGCCAGCCATTGAAAGTTGCTCAGGCGCGATTCTGAAAACAGCGTTACTGCACCACCAGGTCACGCGAGCGTCAATGTCATTTATGCCCTCCGAGATTTCGGGCAAGGCAACTCTCGCTCTCTCGCCGTAATCGCCAAGCATCCACGCTGCCCGTATTCTGAACAGCGGATCAGCATCGTGCAACTTCGCGACCAATTTGGGGATTAGGGAATCAGGGCTGGTCCGGAGGTTTTGCAGCGCTTCAATCGCGCGATAAGACACCCAGCGATCATTGTCGTCCACACATCGCACCAAAACAGACACCACTTGATCTTTGCTGGTTTCCATGTTTACGGCGTGGGTCGCACCCAGCCGGTACGCTATCTTTTCGCGCCCCAGTTGTTCCTTATTCTCCAGAGCAGCGGCAAGGCACAGAAATCCTGGATCACCGACAGCCAGCAAACCGTACATGGCGCGGTCTCGCAGCTCAGAGGATGTGGAACACGTCAACAATCTCTCGAGTTCAGGGACCGCGTTGCTTCCCCGTGTACCCAATACCTGCAGCCCCGCAACCCCCACCAACCAGCGATGTTGACTGTTGCGGTTCACCACATTGTCCCAAAGCCAATTCGCCCATCCATAGAGTGGGTATCGCAGTCGGCCAAATTGGCGTTCTAACTTCCCCTTCCAAGCCGGTCGCTCATAACGGATTTCTTGGAGCAGCCAGGGCAACGCGTTGGTTCCAATAACCTGGAGCACTTGTTCGGCCTCCCTGTACTTGGTCGCCTGATCTTCTTGATAATTGTATTTCCATGCTTCAGCCGTCATGAGCCAGTCACGGTATGGCCTCCCGCCATATCGTGGTTCCCGCACCCCACGTGCACAGACAAGCAGGCTCGCTACCACCATGAGAAGCCCGAGGCCGCCGATCAATTGATTTCTTCTGGTCCAAATACTCGTCACGGATGCCATTGCAGTTTCAACACCATCTCTCGAAGACTGTTTCGCAACTTGTTCAAAAACCGGCCTGCCTGTTCAGCACGCTTTGCACTCGGCGCAATCCAATTGAATTCACCACCGCGCTCGTTAGTCTTGATTGCACATGAATCGAGTTTTCACCCTCCTCACATTCATTTCAACGGCGGCAGTTTCTTTCGCCGCCGAAAAGCCGCTGACGGCGTATGTGAATCCTTTTCTCGGCACAGCGCCGTTGACCAATGTCGCCGACATCGGTTTCGTGCCGCCGTGGCGAGTGTGGGCCGGGCTGACGTTTCCCGGAGCATCCCTGCCCAACTCGATGGTGCAACTCAGCCCCATCACCGAATTCGGCAGTGGTGCCGGCTACGAGTACGAGGACACGGTAATCCACGCGTTCACGCATTCGAACAAGGGTCATTGGAATCTCTGCCACATCCCCATCCTGCCCGTGACCGGCGAGGTGAACCCGGACGATTTCGGCTCGCCTTTCAATCACGAGAACGAGTCCGCGTCGCCCGGCTATTATCAGGTGTTGCTGGAGCGCTACGGCATCAATGCGGAACTCACCACGACATTGCGTTGCGGTTATCACAAATACACCTACAAGGCCGGCCAGCCGAAGAAACTGGTGGTAAACCTTGCGGTGTCGAACGAGCGCGTGAGTGATTGGAAGATCGAGCAGGATGGCGACAATGCGTTCAAAGGTTTTCAGAACACACGCGGCAAGGTTTTCTTTCATGCCGTGGCCAATCACAAGATTAAAGACATCGCCACGCTCAAAGCCCGGCGACACGACATCTCCGTGGTGAACTTCGCTGACGGAGATCAACCGCTGGAAATCAAGATCGGCCTTTCCTTCACCAGCCAGGAAAACGCGAAGTTGAACCTGGAGCAGGAACTGACCGGAAAAAGTTTTACGCAGGTTAGAGACGACGCGACGAAGATTTGGGAAGCGTTGCTTTCGAAAATCCAGGTCACCGGCGGCACGGAACGGGAGAAAGGCTTGTTCTACTCCTGTCTCTATCGCTCATTCCTCTGGCCCGTGTTGCGCAGTGACGTCAACGGCGAGTTCATGGATGAGAGCCGGAAGGTGGTTAAGAAGAACTTCGACTATTACACCATTCCGTCGTTGTGGGATGATTACCGCAACAAGCTCGTCTTGCTGGCCATGCTGTCGCCAAAGGTGACTGAGGACGTCATTCAGTCCATGATTGATCGCGGCGAGCATACCGGCTTCATGCCGATCTTCTTTCACGGCGACCATGCGGCGGCCTTCATTGCGGGAACGTATCTGCGCGGCATCCGCGGTTACGACATCAAGACCGCGTACAGTCTGCTCATCACGAACGCCACCGTGGAACGCCGACGCGGCGCGCGACCGCACATCGCCGAGTACATCGAGAAAGGCTACGTCTCCACGCCTCACGTCGAGAAACCCAATGTTGAAACGAAAGCCAAAGCCGGCGTCACCAAAACCCTGGAGTACGCCTACGATGACTACGCCATTGCGTTGCTCGCGAAGGAACTCAAGGACGACAAGACCTACGCCGAGATGATGAAGCGGTCGGACAACTACACCAACCAGTTCGACCCTTCCACCGGCCTGATGCGCGGGCGATATGAGAATGGCGACTGGGTCACGCCATTCGATCCACAGTTTCCCTACTACGAATACCTGTATCGCGAAGCCAACGCGTGGCAGTCATCCTTCTTTGCACCGCATGACACGGAGGGCTTGATCAAACTCTACCCGAGCAAAGCAGCGTTCGAGCAGCAACTCGACAAGCTGTTCTCCATTCCGTGGAATCCGAACCACATTGCGATGAACATCAACAGCTTCATCGGCCAATACTGTCACGGCAATCAGCCGGATCACGGTTTCCCCTGGCTCTACTACTGGGTCGGCAAACCGGAGAAGTCTCAGGCCATCCTCAACGAAATCATGCAACGCTTCTACGGCATGGACGACGGCCTGACGTTGTGCGGCATGGACGACGCCGGCGAAATGTCTTCCTGGTATGTCTTCACCGCGATGGGCATCTATCCTTACTCCCCCGCCGACACAGATTACATCATCTCCGTCCCGATCTTTGATGAGGTGAAAATGAAGCTGAACGACAAGACGCTCACCATCGCAAAGAAAGGTTCAGGAACGAAGATCACCGAAATCACTTACGGCGGGCGCAAGCTGGATAATTTTTCCATTTCACATGACGAACTATCGAAAGGGAAAAAGCTGCTTATCAACGCAGCACAAGCTGACACCAAACCGTAGGACCGGCGTCGCGCCCGTCTCCATTCTTGAGAGTTCAGTGCGACAAATGATTGTTTCGGCCGGTCCGCTCAAGCCGGAGATTTCAAGTTAGAGACCGGCGCGACGCCTGTCCTACGGGTAGCCTTTTCCGAGAATTGTCGTGCAAGCTTCAAAGCGTTGGTCTATCCATAGAGTCGTCAGACCATGAACTGGCTGAAGAAAATCTGGAAAGGTTTTAGCGAACCACTGCCGCCTCACACACCACATGCAACGACATCGACCGGTCCGACTGTAAGGGTGGTCCACCCCGAACCGGCCGAGGAATCACTCAATAACTTTACTCCTCGCGCTCAACAGGTTCTCGCTCTATCCCGCAAACAAGCAGATCGCTTCAACCATAACTTCGTCGGCACAGAACATCTTTTGCTGGGTTTGATCGCCTTGGGCCAGGGAACGGCTGTCAACGTCCTGCTCAAGCTCGGACTCGATCTTGAAACGGTTCGACTCGAAGTGGAAAGGCAAGTCGGCACCGGCCCGGACCAGAAGATCATTGGCCACATCCCCTACACGCCCCGCGTGAAGAGAGTGCTGTCGCTTGCCGCAAAAGAAGCCAAGGCGCTTAATCATACTTACGTCGGCACGGAACACCTTCTTCTGGGCCTGCTGCTCGAAGGCGACGGCGTCGCCGCGCGCGTCTTGAAGAATCTGGAAGTCGATATTGAAACGACGCGGCAGGAGATATTGAAGGAACTGGACCCCAATTTTATACCTAGCGACACAGCTTCCACTCCAACAGAGAAGCTCCCGGTTTCCTCCAGCGGGTCTCCGACGAAATCGACGGTTCCAAAGAAATCCCGGATTACGGAGATTGATCTCACACAGCGTTATGACGTGTACTGCTCCGAGCGAACCGGAGCCGTCGTCGTTTATCGCAACGCCTGCTTCAAAGGCATACGGAAGATGATTCAGGGGAGTAACGATTCGTTGACGGACTACTACGAACTGGAGCAGTCTGACGGGAAGACCGTGTTTGTGGCGTGTTATTCGGTGATCAAGTTCTGCGAACCCGGCACGACACCCAATGCCGAGGACGTTCCCGGTAAACGGCCGTAGCGTCCTGCTTCGGCAGCTTCGATAAATCCTCCCATCACGCCGGCACGTTTCGATAGTAGTCCACGATGCGATAGCGTCTGGCGACGAGGCCGAAGCTGAGCGCGGCAACAAAGGCGAATCCGGCAAAGAAAAACATCTGGAACGCCGTGACGCCAAAACCGGTCGACTTGATCAAGTCCGTAACGGCGGCATTCTTCACCCCGCTGTTTACGACCAGCACCCACAGGTTGCCGACGGTCACTGACAGGTTCCAGAACGCCATCAACGCTCCTTTCATCGCGGGCGGCGCCTGGCTGTAGGCGAACTCCAGGCCGGTGGCCGACACCAAAACTTCTCCCAGCGTCAGCAGCGCGTACGGCAACACCTGCCACGTGATGGAAAACGCGTGACCGCCGTCGAGCACCACTTGCATGCCACCAACAACAATCCACGCGAGGCCGGAAAAGGCGATACCCGCCGTCATGCGGCGCAGCGCGGTCATTTCGAAACCGAACCGCTTCAACGTCGGGTAAAGCACAAGGTTGTTGAACGGGATGAGCAGCATGACGAGCAACGGATTGAGCGCCTGCATCTGCGAAGACTGGAACCACGAAGGCTTGGTCATGGCGTCGGCTTGTAAAACCCAGGTGGACGCCTTTTGATCGAAGAGCGACCAGAATGGCGTCACGAGGAAAAACAGCACCAGCACGCGCAACACGGCACGAACACCTTCCACCGCTTCGTCGGGATGATGGCCGCGAGCGTTGTCCAGTTGCAGCCACACGCCCGCACCACCGAAGGCAATCAGAGCGACCAGCGCACTGCAAAACGAAACAACGAAACCGAACGAAGGCATGAGTGCGAATGCCGCGAGCGCGCCGATCACCCCCACACCACCCAGCACAAGACCCGGACGGCCGGAAACCAATGCCGTGCGCGCGACCCGCAGGAACGAATGCGGATTCGGCGGTGCGGGCGGCACGAAAACGTAGCGGTGTCGCCCCAGCCACAGAATCAGCGTCGCGATAAACATCAGCCCCCCGGGGATGCCGAAGGCAACCGACGCGCCGAGTTCTCTCAGAAAGATGGGCAGGAGCAGCGAGGCAAAGAAGGACCCGAAATTGATGATCCAGTAAAACGCGTCGAACACCAACTTCGCCCGGTGCTTGTTGGTTTGATCGAATTGATCGCCGACGAACGCGGCGACGCAGGGCTTGATGCCGCCGGAGCCGAGCGCAATCAGGCAGAGCCCGGTGTAAAAGCCAGTACGATTGGATTCAAAAACCGCCAGACAAAGATGCCCGACGCAATAAACCAGACTGAGCCAGAAGATCGTGTGGTACTTGCCCAGAAAACGATCAGCCAGCCAGCCGCCGAGCAACGGAAAAAAGTAAACGCCGATGACGAAGGTATGAAAGACGTGCTTTGCCGCGCCGACGCGATCCGCTTCAGGCAGATACTGCAACAGCGAGGAGACCAGAAACACCGTCAGGATGTTGCGCATGCCATAGAAGCTGAAACGCTCGCATCCTTCGTTGCCGATGATGTACCTGATCTGGCGCGGGATCGGCGTCCGGTCCGCCGCCGTTGCGCCTGCGCTGGTATTGCTCATCGTTGGCGGCTGAAGGTGCCGTAACGGGAATGGAAATCAAGGAATGACTGTGCAATGGGGAGGTCGTGATCGAACACTTTCGAAAGCGAATGGTGAGTAGCGTGCCATAAAGTCTTCAGCGCTTCAGTTCCGTTGGTCCATCAGATTCTTGAATTCCGGGTTTGACCGCTGAGAGCAATTAAGGCGAAATCTAGCCCAAGTTGCATTGCATGAGGCCAACCCTGCTGACCTTCTTTCGTCGCCCGTCGGTGTTGTCTCTCCTCGCGGGCCTTTTACTGACTCCAATCCAGCCCACGCACGCGCAATCGAGACCTGCGCCGTTGGCTGACGCGCCGCTCGCTAAACGGATGCGAGGCGAGGAGGCCTTGCAAGCCCTGGGTAACCGGGTGCGCGATGTGGCGGAATTTCATCGCATGTCCGAAGAGCAACTTCGTCGCTTATTCCAACGCGACAAGGCGCTATGGGTGAATCCGCAAGGGCGTTTGCTTTATATCTGTGACTTTGAATTTCCCCAGGAAGGGCCGCCGGGCGAGTCCACCAACACGCCGCCGCTCAATCCGCTGTATCCGTTGGACCAGACGTTCAAGCTGCACAGCCGCCCCGGCGCCAGTCGTACCGTTTTCCTGGATTTCGATGGCCATGACGCCAGCACCACGGTATGGGATTACGGCAACGGGATCGGTAATGCGCCGATGGCCCGCCCGTTTGACATCGACACCCCCGCTGCCCCTCACACGTTCAGCACCGCCGAGCGTCAACGAATTCAATACATCTGGGCCCACGTGGCGGAAGATTACATTCAATATGACATCGACGTTACCACCGAAGACCCGGGTATCGAAGCGCTGAAAAGAGTCGACGGCGGCGATCAGAATTATGGAATCCGCGTCGGCATCGGCGGTGATTCGGCCGACTGGTTTGGCAGCGCCGGAGGTGTGGCTTATTTAACTTCCTTCGATGACAACATTGACCTGCCCTGCTGGGTATTTCCACTCAGCGTGGGAAACTCCGAGCACAATATTGCGGTGGCGACCAGCCACGAGGTCGGACACACCTTGGGCCTGGCCCATGATGGCCAGAATGACGGTGTGACCGAATACTACACCGGCCATGGCAACTGGGCGCCGATCATGGGCGTCGGCTACAGCAAGTCAGTCGTCCAATGGAGTAAGGGCGAATATTCCAACCCCAGCAACACCGAGGACGATCTTGCTCGCATGTTGCTCTTTGGCGCCATCAATCGCGCGGATGACCACGGCAACAACATCGGAAGCGCCACGCCACTGACTGGCGTCCGGCCTTTCACCTGGGGCATCATCAATTCTCAGTCTGATGTGGATTTCTTTTCCTTTGAAACCGGTTCCGGCCCGGTAACCATCACCGCCACTCCAGCGCCGCGCGGGGCGAATCTTCACATCCTGTTATCTCTTTACAACAGCAGCGGCGGCCTGGTCACTTCCGCCCAGGTGGCGGACAGTTCGTCCACCGGCGTCCAGCCCGTGACGATTTCTCCCAATCTGGCAGCCGGGACTTACTACGTTTCGATTGATGGCATTGGCGTCGGCACTGGCAGCACGGGCTACACGGATTACTCCAGCATCGGGCAATTCACGCTACAGGTCACGTTGCCGGGGGATGGAGGTTGGACCGCAACGCCGGGAGGCGCACAGGTATGGACGAACACGGCGAATTGGAGTTCGAGTACCATGCCGTTTGGGTTGAGCGCGATTGCTCGCATCAACAACAACATCAGCGGCGACCAAAACATCCTGATTGATACGCCGGTTAGAATCGGCGGACTGCTCCTGGGTGACGCCGATGCGGCGAATACCTTTACCCTTGAGGCGTCCGGTGACGGTGTGCTGCAACTGGGCGCCACCAACGGGAGCGCGTGGATCAGCAAGACCAATGGGCTGAACGACACGATCACGGCCCCGCTGCAATTGTTGAGCGACTTGTCCATCACCAACAGCACCGCGTCCGATGTGATTTTGTCAGGAGAGGTGAACGGCGCCTTTGCGGTGACGAAGTTTGGAACGGGCCGGCTGGTTCTGGCCGGCGTTAATACATTTTCAGAACTCGCCCTCAACGGCGGAACGGTGGCGTTCAGCAATAGCGCGGTGATCACTGATGTTCCGTTCGTAACGCTGGCAGGTGGCGCGACGCTCGACGCAAGCGCCTTCGTCAGCGGATGGTCGCTGGCCGCGGCTCAAACTCTGGGAGGATACGGAATGGTCACCGGATTGGTGAGTACGATAGCGGGCGCGCATCTTGTTCCCGGAACCAGTCGGGCCGCCGGAACTCTGACCTTTGCCGATGACCTGGACCTGGCGGATGGCACCGTCCTGGACTTCGACCTGACTTCCGTCACCAATACGGGTGGATCGGACAATGACTTGATTGCCGTTGCCGGTGATTTGACTCTGACTGGAACCATTTCTGTCAGCTTCCACCATGGCCTGGCCCTGCCAGAAACGAATGGCACTTACACGCTCTTGACCTACGGGGGCATTTTGAACGGCGGCGCGACCAATTTTGTCGCCCTCAACGGCGGCAACCGTTTCAACTATGTCTTTGACGACGCGACGCCCGGTGAGATCCACGTGCAAATCTCCGGTGCGCCGGAAGCTTTGGTGTGGCAGGGCGATGGGAGCGGGAATTTGTGGGACGTAAACGCGACCACGAACTGGTTGCGCGGCGGCAATCCGGACGCCTTCTTCCAGGGTGACACCGTCCTGTTTGACACCGGCTCGGCTTCGCCCGCAATCAACCTCAGCGAACCGCTCTCACCCGCCAGCGTCATCGTGAGCAACACAGGCCCGTTCACTTTTAGCGGCAGCGGAAAACTCAGCGGCGATGCAGTTCTCACCAAGCGGGGCGACAACACGCTCACGCTGGCTACGGCAAACGACTTCACCGGCAGCACAACGATCGCAGAGGGCACGATCGCCCTCGGCAACGCAGCGGCGTTGGGAGCGACAAACGGCGGGACGATCATTACGAACTCCGGACAACTCAACCTGAGTGGATTTGCCGTGGGCACGGAGTTGATCACCGCTTCCGGTGCCGGCCCGGGCGACGCCGGCGCGATCATCAACAGCGGCGCAACGCAAACCAACGCCTTACGCAACCTGATATTGGCCGGTGACACCACCCTCGGCGGCTCGGCGCGCTGGGATCTTCGTGGTGTTCCCGCCTCAAATATTGTGGCAACGCTGATCGGAAACGGGTTCGCGCTAACCAAGACCGGTCCCAATCAGATCTGGCTCGCCAACCTGGGAATTACCAACCTGGGCGACATCACGGTCAGCCAGGGGACGCTCGGTTTTGAAGGCGCTAACACGATCACCCCCGGCAGCGCCACTTTGACCGTGGATTCTGGCGCTACGCTGGCCTTCCTCAACACGTATGATTCGGATTTCAACCGCTCCATCTCGCTCGCTTCCGCCAACCTGATGAGCGATTCGGGGCACAACAATCTGCTGAATACCATTTCCCTGTCCGGCAACAACGCCACGTCAGTGGGCGAAGCCTCCACACTGGACCTGCGCGGGCCCGTGACCGGCAGCGGCGGGTTCACCAAAACTGGCCCCGGAATCCTGCGACTGGCCGCCGCCAACAGCTTCACTGGAAATCTCGTCGTCAACGCCGGGACCCTGATGGCCGGACACAATTCCGCCCTCGGCGCTACGAACGGCTCCACCACCATCGCTTCTGGCGCCCGCCTGGACGTGGCGGCTTTCAGTTTGGGCGCGGAACCGATTAGCGTCGGTGGTTCCGGTATCAACAACCGTGGCGCCATCATTAATAGTTTGCCCAGCGCCCAGCCGAATGCCTTGCGTTTCGTCACGTTGACTGCCGCCACCACTTTCGGCGGCAACGGTCGTTGGGATATTCGTGGCAATCCGATCGGCGCCTTGCTCGGTGCCTTTGATCTCACGAAGGTCGCGCGCAACGAGATCTGGCTCGCCAACCTCGGCCCGACCCAATTGCGAAACATTACGATCAACGAAGGCATTTTGGGATTTCAAGGCTTCATCAGCATGGGTAACTCGGCCAATTCCGTAACCGTAAACCCGGGCGGGACGCTCGCGATCAACGGGACCGGGACAAATGTCCTCGCCAAAACCACCGTTACGTTGAGCGCCGCCAGGTTGACCAGCACCACCGGATCAAACATGATGACCACCACGCTCTCGCTCACCGGGTCCAACCAGCTCGACGTCGCAACCGGCTCAGCTTTGTACATCAATGGCAACATTGCCGGAGCGGGATTTTTCAACAAAACGGCACTGGGCACACTGACTGTCGGCGGAACGATCGCCGCGAGCGGAGGTAATCAGGTTACCGCCGGCACCTTACAAATCGGCGCCGCGGGCCTGACTGGAAGTCTGAATGTGAATTTGACCAACAACGGAGCGCTGATCTTCAACCGCCGTTCCGACCTCACTCACAGCGCCATCATTGCGGGCGCCGGCACGCTGACCAAACAACACACCAACGTCCTCACAATGTCCGGCGCCAACACCTATTCCGGCGCCACCACGGTGAGTGCGGGCACCCTGCGCGTTGGCAATACCGCGGCCCTGGGCACCACCGGCGCGGGCACCACCATCGCCAACGGCGGCACCCTCGACGTCAATGGCTTTAGCATTGGCGCGGAAGCAGTCACGGTTACGGGCGCCGGCGCCAACTCCGCCGGCGCCGTGCTGAATAGCGGCAGTGCGGTAACCAACGCGGTGCGCAGCCTCACGATGACCGGGAATACCACACTGGGCGGCAACAATCGTTGGGACATTCGCAACCTGTCCGGCGTGGGCACCTTGAGCAGCTCCGGCCAGCCATACGCTTTGACCAAAACCGGCCCCAACACCATTGGTCTGGCTGGCCTCACGGTTGACGCTGCCTTGGGAAACATTGCAATCCAGCAAGGTGTCCTGTCGGTGGAACAAACCACCACCGGATTGGGCAACCCCAACGCCACGGCTACCGTGTACGGCAACGCGGCGCTGAATCTGCATTCCCTCGCCACCCCGCTTAACAAGAAGATCGTCCTCGACAACGACGCCAGGCTGTCTCATAGCGGGCCTGTTTCCGGCGGTGTCAACAGCACCGTCTCGGGCTCCATCACGCTGTCCAACGGCAATGCTTTTTTTGAGAACTCCAGCACCCTCTACTCGCTGCTCCTGAACAACTCCGTAACCGGCCCGGGCAGTTTCAACAAGATCGGGCCCGGCCTGGTTCAACTCAACAGCACGAATGATTACAACGGGAATACGCTGGTCACGACCGGCACGCTCAAATTGGGCGCCATGGCGACCCTCAATCAGACGCCGCTCATCTCCATTGCCGACAGCGCCGTGTTTGATGTTTCCTTGCTCGGCACTTTTGTCCTCGGGCCGGCCCAGGTGCTCGCCGGGCACGGCACGGTGACCGGTAATGTCACCGCCAACGGATCAATTTCTCCCGGAACATCAATCGGACAGTTGACCGTTTCCGGCAACGTCACCCTCTCGGGTAACGCTTTGATGGAAGTATCCAAGGCTGGTGCGGTCCTGGCCAACGATGTGTTGAGCGTCAGTGGCACCCTGACCTCCGGCGGAACGCTCACTGTGACCCGAACGGGCGATCCGCTGGTTGCCGACGACAGCTTTAGATTGTTCCTCGCGGGCGGGTTCAGTGGCTCGTTTGCCAGCTTCTCGCTGCCGGCGTTGGATCCGGGACTCGCATGGGACACGTCCACCGTTAATTCTGACGGTTGGGTGCGGGTAGTAACCAGTACGGCGCCGCTTATCGGCAGCGTAAGCATCATTAACGGAGAAATCGTCGTCACCGGCACGGGCGGCACTCCCGGCGGTACTTACCACGTGGTAACGACTACCAACCTCACCTTGCCCATGCTGCAATGGCTGCCTATCGCCACCAATACCTTTGACGGAGGCGGGAACTTCGCTTTCACCAATGCCGTGTCACTCGTCGAGGAACAGCAATACTTCCGCGTGCGTCTCCCCTAGCCGATTACCTGACCAAGAGTGGTTGCGATTTGGCTTGGCCATGGTAGCCTCGACTCACCATGAGCAAGCATCGCAAAAAGTCGGCGGCTGCGTCCTCAATGAAGCAGGTTCAATCATCATCGCCACTCGCCTCCCTCCCCGCCTCCCGCACACGCCGGATGCTCGGGCAGTTGGTGGGATTGCTGGCCGCGAGTGTGGTGTTGGGATTCGCCTTCAACCTATCGAGCCCCATCGGCATCCCATTCAAGGACGCAAGTTCCGAGTCGCCGAGTTTAACTGAGGTCAAGACCAGTCCTGTTCCGGCTTCCTCGACGGTGCTGCCTCCGCTGCCGCAAGCCACGAAAAAACCCGCAGTGAGGCAAGTCGTTGTTTCGCCGCCACCGCCGATATCGACGGTTGAAAAGCCAATAGTCAGGCAAGTGACTCCCGCCTCGCCAGTCGCGCCCCCTGTTGCGGCGCCCGCGAAGGCCTCACCACCAGTCGCCGTCAATCCGTCCACAACGCCTGCGGTGCCAAACCCTGCGGCCATCCACTGGGCCGACGCCAAACCATTAGTGGCCTCCGGGCAGGCGGTGTTGGTGGACGTGCGGCACAAGGCCATGTACGACGCGGGTCACATTCCGGGAGCCCTCTCCCTCCCCGAAACCAGTACCCCCGAAGAGTTCACCGCGTTTCTAAATCAGCACCCGACGAACCTTACGTTAATCGTTTATTGCAGCAGCACCAGTTGCTCGCAATCCGCGCGCGTTGCCGGTCGGCTGGTCACTCAATACCAGCGGCCCTCGGTCAAATACATGACCGGTGGTTACATGGAGTATCAACAGGCGGAACTCGCCAACAAACCGGCGCAACCGACACCATGACCACTCACACGGCGGGCCGGGTTCAACGATTACTGGGTGGCCTGCTGGGCCTGTTGATGCTGTGGGCAGCGGTTTCCAAGCTGGCTAATCCCACTGAGTTTCTCGGATCCCTCTACGGCTACCAACTGCCGCTGCCCCGTTTAGTGATGCAAACGGTCGCCGTGGTGCTGCCGTGGTTGGAACTGCTCTGCGGCTTGTTGTTGGTCTCCGGCCTGTGGATGGAAACGGCACTTGCCATCGTCACCACCTTGCTGGCGGTTTTCGTCCTCGCCACCGGCCAGGCCTGGCTGCGCGGGCTCGACATCAGCTGCGGGTGTTTCAGTCTGAAAGTTTTCGGATTGGATTCAAGCCCTGGATTGGATCGCTTTTTTGAATCGGTCGCCTTCGCCTTTTTCCGAAATCTTGTGCTCCTGACGGTCACCGCTCTCCTGTTCCGCAAGCAACTGGCGACGACTTCAACCGTCGCTCAGGGTAAGATCACCACCTGATTCTCTTTCCAAACGCTGGTCAAGCGGCCCGCACCACAATGCGCGCCCCCTCCACCGCCACCACTTTGATCTTCGTGCCGCGCTCGATCACTCCGCCTTCCGCCACCACGTCCACCCGTTGACCATTGATCTTTGCCGTGCCTGAAGGCCGCAAAAGAGTGAGCGCTTCCCCCACGCCGTTTAACAATTCCGGTTTGTCGACGCCGAGTTCGCCCACGGCTCCGCGCGAAATGAACTTTTTAGCGATGCGACTCTCGGGAAAAAACTTCAGCCAGCACCACGTCCCCAGGATCAAACCCACAATCACACCTGCGAGAATCAACGTGCCGGTCTGATAACCATAGTCGCTATATCCCAGGACCACGGCTGCGATCAGGCAAATGAACCCGATGATGCCGGCTACTAAACCCGGCAACAACGTCTCCAGAAACATCAAAACAGCTCCCAGAATCAGCAATGTGATGATGAGTGCCATAACCTTCCGCGTTTCAGGATTCCAGACCCTTGGGCGGTCCATATACCAGCGAGCTGACAAACGCCCGGCGCGCACTCGCACGGTCGCGCCAGAGCTCAGGCCAGCCACCGCGCCGACGAATTCGACCTTCGGAAGCGTGATGTTGGCGGACCTGTTTGCTGGCTTGAGCCAGGCGAGCCGCCGCCTGTCTTTGCCCTTCGCTCACCTTGGGCACGTCTTCCGACGTCACGGTCGCGACCGGCCGTGAAGCGACTACGGGTGGCGCCGGCTTCCCCTGCCAGACTGGCGGTGGCGCCGGGCTGGGAGTGCGAGGAATCGGAATCGGCGGAGGTGCGGGCGTAGGCGCGTCCTCGCCCAGCCAACGCCTCAAAGTCTCTTCCAAATCAAATTCACCTTGCGGCTTTTTCGGCGGCTCCGATGGAGCTTCCGATTCCCGCTTCTCCGCGTCACGCTGCTGCTTTTGTTGCCGCAACTGCGACAGCCAGTTGATAAACGCGCCAATGATAACGATAGCCGCGACCACCCATGGGCTGTCAAACAATCCGGCTGCAAACATTGGGTTCATCGGCAAACGCGCTTTCGAGTTATTTCTTGGGCTGCCCTCCCGAAGGCTCGGGCCCTTCCCCGCCGATGCTCTCGCGCATGGCTGTGTCCGCCTGCACATTTTTGATCCGGTAATAATCCATGATCCCCAGGTGACCTTGCTGGAACGCGCCGGCAATGGCGATGGGGATTTGTGCCTCGGACTCCACAACGCGGGCCCGCATTTCCGCCACGCGCGCCACCATTTCCTGTTCCGTAGCCACCGCGGCCGCGCGACGCACTTCCGCTTGCGCCTGGGCAATCAACTTGTTCGCCTCCGCCTGTTCGGCTTGCAACTTCGCGCCCACGTTCTCGCCCACGTCCACGTCGGCAATATCAATCGAGAGGATTTCGAACGCCGTGTTGCTGTCGAGCGCCTTGTCCAAAACCGTTTTGGAAATGCGATCAGGATTTTCGAGCACGTCCTTGTAGCTGGCCGAAGAACCAATGGTCGTGACAATGCCCTCGCCCACGCGCGCAATGATCGTTTCCTCCGTCGCACCACCGACAAACCGGTCGAGATTCGTGCGCACCGTCACGCGCGCCTTCGCGCGAATGACAATTCCGTCCTTGGCCACCGCATCAATAGTGGACTTGCCCTGCGCCGGCGCCGGACAATCAATGACCTTCGGATTGACAGACGTTTTCACCGCTTCCAGCACGGTTTTTTGTGTGCCTTTGGTCGCCAGGTCAATCGCGCAGGCGCGGTCAAACGGCAGATTGATCGCGGCCTTTTTCGCCGCAATGAGCGCCAGCACGACCATTTGCACGTTGCCGCCAGCAAGATAGTGCGTGGAGAGATCATCAATCGTCAGCGGCAGACCCGACTTCACCGCCGTGATGCGCGCGTCCACCACCAACCCGACCGGCACGCTGCGCAGTCGCAACGCGATGAGTTCGGTGAACGTGACCTTCGCTCCAGAAAATAACGCGCGAATATAGATCATGCCAAAGTTGAGCACGAGGATGCCCACCACGAGGAGCACCAATGCGCCCACGCCGTAAAGCAGCCAGTCCAGTTTGAAAGGCAGTTCAGCGAACATTGTATTCATGCCGTCATATTGGCCCCGATGACGAAAAACAAACAAGCACATATGACGACCTCTCCGCGCCACCCGCCCGGTGTTATCCCCCGTTTAACCGTTGTGAGCTTTGGCAGGAGACGCTAAAGTGAGGCATGACTTTCAGTCAGACCATGCGATGGCTGGTGGTTTTGCTCTTTCTGGCAACCTTGCCAGCGTCTGCGATTGAAACAAACATGCCACCGGCCACGTCCAGTGGAAAGATCTACATCCTGCCCATTCGTGAAGACATCATGCCGCCACTCGTTTACGTGGTGCGTCGCGGCGTGAAGGAAGCGATGGAAGCCAACGCCGACGCGCTCATCCTCGACATGAACACGGACGGCGGGCGCGTGGACGCAACGCAGGAAATAATCGGCATTATCAGCAAGTTTAAAGGCCCAACCTTCACCTACGTGAATGACCGTGCGTTCTCCGCAGGAGCGTTCATTTCCGTTGCAACGCAAAAGATCTATATGGCGCCACAAAGCGTGATTGGCGCTGCCGCTCCCATCATGATGTCCCCAGGCGGGTCGGGTGCGGAAAAAATGCCCGACACCGTCGAAGCCAAGATGACTTCAGCGATTCGAGCGCTGGTCCGCACCCAGGCCGAAAAGAATAATCACAATGTCGAGGTTATCGAAGCGATGATCGATAAGACGAAGGAACTGATCGTCGATGGCGAAACACTGAACAAGGAGGGCAACATTCTCACCCTGACTGACCGGCAAGCGGCCAAGGAATATGGCAATCCGCCAAAGCCACTGCTTTCGTCCGGGACGGTTGAATCCATGGATGCTTTGCTGGAGAAACTAGGCTACGCCAACGCGCAACGGATTGAGATCAAACCCACCGGCGCAGAAAAGCTGGGTATCTGGATCAATGCCATTTCTCCCATTCTGCTGATCATCGGAATCATCGGACTCTACATTGAATTCAAGACGCCGGGATTTGGTTTGCCGGGAATCATCGGCATCGCGGCGTTTGCCATCTATTTTCTCGGCGGCTACGTGGCCGGGCTTTCTGCTCCCGGTTGGGTGATTGTGTTCGTCATCGGTCTGATTCTGTTACTGGTGGAATTGTTTGTCGTGCCCGGCACGTTCATCGCCGGTATCACTGGCGGCGTCCTGATTCTGGTCGCGCTAGTGATGGGAATGGTCGACACGTATCCAGGCAGTCCCGCGATTCCCGCGCTGCCGGATCTCCAATTGCCCCTTCGGAACTTGAGCATCGCCGTATTAATCTCGCTCGTCGTGGCGCTCGCGCTGGCGCGATTCCTCCCGCACACCCCCATCTTTCAACAGATGGTCTCGCAAACGGCCAGCGGCGTGGAATCAGTCGCTGCCATTGAAACCCAACTCTCTTCCCGCATCGGCCAAACCGGCGTCGCCATTGCGCCGTTATGTCCCGGAGGCAAGGCCCGGTTTGGCGAGGAATTGCTCGACGTAATTACTCGTGGCGAAATGGTGGCCAAGGGCCGCACCGTACGCATCGTGGGCCATACCGGATCAAACGCCGTGGTGGAAGAGGTAACCTGATTGCCACACCCGCTGCGGGGCTAAGTGAGGTTCATTTCGAACGAAAGATTTTCCACACGGACATGAGAGCCGAACCCACGCCCCCGACTTTGCCCAGTAACCCCAATAACGTCGCCGGATGCCGAAGGGCCTTTACCGCCACAACGCCGGCGCCCGCAGCGAGCGCGGCGGTCAACCACGGATGTCGGCGCACCACGTGCATGGTTTCTTCCTGCCAGAAATCCATCGATTGCAAACGCTGACACTCGGCCACCACCGTCAATCGGCTGGCCTGACACTCCAGTTGCAACAATTGTTTACGCGCCTGCAGGCGCTTCATTTCTGCTCGTCCAAACATGCCCGGTCCTTTTTGAATTCATCGAGAGTTGCCGCAAAGGCCTTCCAGTCCCGGAGCCGTCGCCACAAAGTCCAAAGCGCCCCACCCGCCGCCAGAGCGTAGGCCAGAGTCAGGAGAATCAACACCAGCACTCGGTGATCCCAGAAGATAATCACGAGCGCGAAGGTGAGCAGCACTAACGTCATCAGTGCGCAGCCCACCCCGAGCAACAGGAGCAGCAGGGCGTCAAACAGACGGATGCGCTCTTCCTGGAGTTCGACCAGGAACAGCTCGAATCGCGCCCGCGCCAGATCGAAAGCCGAACGCAAGGCGCGTTTCCCAGCGCTCAATAATCCGCCGGCCTCCTCGGAGGACTCGTCCATGGCCTAGCGGCGCCCCACCAGCACTCCAATCACCAATCCAACACCAAAGGCAACTCCCAGGGATTCGTAGGGATGGTCCCGAATCACCGTATCAGCCTTCCGGGCCGCTGCCTTGGCGCCAGCAATAGCCTGGCTCTGCAGTTCCGCCATGGTGGATTTACTACGCTCCAACGCCGTGGCCAGACGCGCGCGTACTTCCTTGGTCTTCTCACTGACATCACCGGCGGTCGCTTTGAGCAGCTCCTCGGAGTCCCGGGCCAGTGCCCGCAAATCCGCCAGGATGCGTTCCCGAGCCAACTGGCTCTGTGCTTGTTCGAGATTCTCAAAATGAGTTTCCATATCTATGCCCTTTCCTGGTTTTGTTCACTATTGAAC
>DASUGI010000135.1:0-9990 GCA_036274115.1 Verrucomicrobiia bacterium | reverse complement strand
TTCCCGATTCATTAAAGGTCTATCCGATTCCATATGCGGTTCCGGAGATTGTGGCGCAGAATCTGGCTCGGGATGAGCAAGGGCTACTCACAATCGTGAGATACAACCGAATTCTCGACGTTTTCAGTGGACTGGCGTGTTTTCATTTGCAGTCGCATATTCGCACTCACATTTCCAATCACGGCCAGGTTGAGATTGATGAGCTTTATGTGGGAGTGGATAAAGACGGGCAAGGTTTTGTGTTGCCAGTGGAGGCCAAGGAAGAAGGTGAACGCTTGGGATTGGACAAGGCCGTGGCCTTAACGCTCTTCGCGCGCGCGCGTTTCCCCAAATTGATTTGTCGTCCGATCGGCATTATTCGACGCGGACTGCACCTGTTCGATTGCGTGGAATTCGAACCTGCCCAAGAACTTTCAAAGGTAGTTGTTTTGGAAATGCGCAGGTATCAGCTCGTGACCGAGGGCTAGCAGGCGGCCAGGATGACGTTGTGTCGTAAATCGTTTCGGAGGGACGAACCCATCCGCGCCCGGGTCAATTTGACAGCAGGGTTGCCGGCCGGCGTGGCGAGCGCTTGCCCCACCGACCTACGCCGCTAATAAGCGCTGTTTGGCTGCACTAACCGGAATCGCGAAAGATCAAGCCGCGAACTGCCTTGGAGCGTCATCTCGGCCAGCGCTTCGCCCACGGCGGCGGAGTGTTTGAAACCGTGTCCGGAGCAGGCGGAGGCAAACCACACTCGCTCGCTGTCAGGGTGTCGGTCGATCACGAATCCGAAGTCAGGCGTGACGGTGTATTTGCAAGCGGTCGCCCGCACGCAGCGCGGTGAGATGCGCACGTGAGACGAGGCCAGCTTGTGCATGCCCAACTTTTCTGCTTCGTGGACTTCGTCATCCACATCGTCGGGAGCAACGGCCCGATCGAATTGTTCGCCCGCGACCTTCAGCCCGCCCTCAAGGCCATTGATCATCGGAAACCCGTAAACCATTTCCGTTTGTGCGTCCGGCACGCGAATAAAAACTGGCATGCGGTCGGGAGAAAACAATTCGGATGGCCCGTCGGGCTGAAACCAGAAGAGTGTCTGTCGAAAGACTTTGACGCGTGGTGCCAGCGGCTTGACCAAGTCAGGCAGCCATGGGCCGGCGCACAGGATCAAACGATCGGCTTCGTAGCGAGAGCGATCTGTCGTCACGGAAACACCGGTTGGGCTCGCCTGCCAATCCAACACCCACTCGCCTGTGCGAATGTCTGCGCCGGTCGCCTGCGCCAATTCCAGTTGTGTGGCAATGCAAACTTCCGGCAGGAGATAGCCGGCCTCAGGCTCGTAGTAGCCCGTTTCGTCTCCGCACAGATGGAACTGGGGAAAGCGCTCACGCAACTTCGCCGCGTCCAAGACCTCGTGCGCGATACCGTGGCGCTTTGCGACTTCAATGGTCGTCCTCAGAAAATCGTCGGCGCCATGGGCTGACGTGCGACTGGAACTTGATCCGTAGATGAGCCCACCGACGTTCCGCATCAGGCTGCGACCGGCGGCGGCTTCAAGTTCACGCCAGATTTCGTGGGAACGCCGGACAAACGGCACGTAGTGTTCGCCTTCACCAAGCGCAAGCCGCGTGATGCGCGTCTCACCGTGGGAGGACCCACGATTGTGCGGCGGATGAAATCGGTCCAAACCGAGAACCTTCCCGTGACGCCGCGAGAGTTGATAGGCCGTCGCGCCCACTGCGCCGAGGCCAACCACGATCACGTCCCACTTGCTTTGGTGTGGTTGCATTCAACGGACGTAATTGGGTGAATCCATAAAGTCATTAGGCAACTGCTCGATAATCACCCACTGGCTTCCGGCTCGCTCAATGTTAAGAGAATACGTCCAGCGATGCCACCTTGTCCCCGTTTCCTCGAAATACGTGTTCCTGCCGTCGTCTTCGCCCACATAAACCCATACTTTGTCAAAGCCGGTTGTCTTGCCCTTGAACAACTCCGTTTCAACGCAGGGCTGTGCCACTAGATTTTGCCAGAGTGGCGGACGGGTATTATCAGCCACACAGTAGGCTTGAAGTCGTTTGATAGGCCACCGCTTTTCCACATAGCTAACAAACTTGTTGGTTTCGAGACGTGTGCGGGCCATATGAGCTAACTGTTCTTCCGTGAAGCGATATGCTATTCCGGGCTCGCCCGTGAAATCATTGGTCTCGGCGATGCGTATCCGTGGAGTGTATGCACGCTTGGGGGCCGTCTGCGTCCGACAACCCAACAGAAAGCAAAATAGAAGCAGGAAAAAAGCTGCCGTGCGCATAAGCCACTCAACATTGCCCGTGGCCATGTGATTATAAAAGCCTCACCGTGCTAATTTTCATTAAGGATTATCCCGAACAAACCTCAGCGCCTACGCCAGAATCCCTTCAATCGTCTTGCCTGCGATTCCAGTGAGACGCACGTCAAGCCCCTGAAACTTGATGGAGAGTTTCGTGTGCTCAATCCCGAGGAGGCGCAACATCGTGGCATGCAGGTCGTGGACGTCCACGGGATTCTCAATCGCGTTGTAGCCCAATTCATCCGTCGCGCCAAAGACGAGCCCGGGTTTGATCCCGCCGCTGCAGAGCCAGATGCTGAAGCCGGCATTGTGATGATCGCGACCGTCGCCGCCCTGGCTCATCGGGGTTCGGCCGAATTCGCCGGCCCAAACGATCAGCGTCTCGTCCAGCATGCCGCGTTGTTTGAGGTCCGTGACCAGCGCCATGCAGGCGCGATCAATTTCTGCGGCTTTGAGTTTGATGCCCTCCTTCACGCCGCCGTGATGGTCCCAGTCCTTGTGATAAAGCTGAATGAAACGCACGCCGCGTTCGGCCAGCCGGCGGGCGAGCAGGCAGTTCGCCGCAAATGAACCATCACCGGGCTGGCAGCCGTAAAGTTCCAGTGTCTTTGCGCCCTCGGGTTTGATGTCCATCAATTCGGGCACGCTGGTTTGCATCTTGAACGCCATCTCATATTGCGCGATGCGCGTCGAGATTTCCGGGTCATCCACGATGGTGTCGTATTTCGCGTTGATGTGGTTGATGGCATCCACCACATCTTTTTGCTGGGCGTGCGTGACACCGGCGGGGGTGCTGAGGTAAAGCACAGGATCGCCCTTGCCGCGCAGATGCACGCCTTGAAACCGGCTGGGCAACAAACCCGCGGCCCACTGACGCGCGGCAATCGGCTGGTTCTGTCCGCCTTTGCCCAACGAAGTCAGCACCACGAAGCCGGGCAGGTCTTCAGTTTCCGCTCCCAAACCGTAAGTCGTCCAGGCGCCCATGCTGGGTCGTCCGGCGATCTGCGAACCGGTGTTCATGAACATGTGCGCCGGATCGTGGTTGATGGCCTCGGTGGTCATGGACCGGATGAGGCAGATTTCGTCCATGATCGAGCCGATATGCGGAAACAGTTCGCAGATTTCCGTGCCGTTGCTCCCGAACTTTTTGAAACCGTGCTGCGGCCCGAAGCAAACGAGCTTTTGCCCCTGCAACTGCGCGATCTGTTTTCCTTTGGTGAACGACTCCGGCATCGGTTCGCCATGCAATTGCGCCAGCTTGGGTTTGTAATCGAACGTCTCGAGGTGTGAGGGACCGCCCGCCATGCTCAACCAGATGACGCGTTTTATTTTCTGCGGATAATCCAACGGCAGCGCCGCGCCGGTCCATTTGTCTTTGCGTGCACTGGCTGCGGCGGCAGCGAGGAGAGTCGGGTTGAGTAGTGAAGCGAGTGCGAGCCCACCGATGCCCTGCGCGGTGCGGCCCAGAAACGTGCGGCGGGTTTCGCGCTGGGCCAGAAACTGTCGGAGTTCAGGGTGCGGGTTCATGGTCAGGAGCGCGTGATGGTTTCGTGGAGATTCAAAATAGCCCGGGCGATATTTGTCCACGCCGCGAGTTCCGGCAGATCGGAATCTTTCGGTGGTGGCGTTTGCCCGATGTTGGCGAATTTCTCCGCGGCATTTGGATCGGCACGATATTCGGCGAGTTGTTTTTCGAGCAAGGCTTGAATCGTCTTCAACTCGTCGGTTCGCGGCAGGCGTGACAGCACCTCGCGCCAGGCCCAGGTAATCCGGGTTTTCGTATCGCTGCCACCTTCTTTCAGGATGCGCGTGGCCAGGGCGCGCGATGCTTCGACGTAGGTGGGATCGTTCAACAACACGAGCGCCTGTTGTGGGATATTCGAGCGATTGCGCTCGGCGGCGCACTCTTCGCGCGTGGACGCGTCGAAGGCCAAAAGGCTCGGATGCAAATACGAACGCTGCCACCAGACGTAGAGTCCGCGACGATACTGGTCTGGTCCGGTGCTGGCCGTGTAGCTGCGCACGGGGAAATTCAAGTTCTCCCAGTAGCCTTCCGGTTGATAGGGTTTCACACTTGGGCCGCCAATCTTGTCCACGAGTAATCCGGAAACCGCCAGCGCATTGTCGCGAACGAGTTCCGCATCCAGCCGCCAGCGACTTTGCACGGCCAAGGCGCGATTGAACGGATCGCGTTCGCGGAGTTTCTTTGTCGGCACGGAGGTTTGCTGATAGGTCTGGCTGTTGACGATCAACCGGACCATGTGCTTCAGATCCCAACCGCTGTCCTGGAACTCGCACGCCAACCAGTCGAGCAGCGGTTGATTGGGCGGGAGTTCACCTTGCCTGCCGAGATCATCAACGACTTTGGAAAGACCGACACCAAAGAATTGCTTCCAAAGCCGGTTCATCACCACGCGAGCTGTGAGAGGATTGTCTGGCGACACAAGCCAGTTTGCCAGATCGAGACGGTTCAATCGTCGGCCGGGTGCTTCCCCCTTCGCATTCACCAGGTAAGCTGGCAGCGCCGGCTGAACGGTCGCGCCGGTTTCATCAAGGAAATTTCCCCGCGGCAGGATACGCACAGTCCGCGGCTGAGTGTTGGTCTTCGAAACGATGCAGCGCGGCAGCGTGCCTTCAAAATCAGCTTTCGCCTTGCGCGCTTCGGCAAGGCGCTTTCTCGCCTCGGCAGTCTCGGGCGCGGTCTCTTTAAAGTGCGCGTACAGTTTCTTGTTTTGCTTTGGCTCGCGTTGATCTGCCGCAATCAAGAGTAGATCGGAAATCTCTTTAGGCGGGGGAAACGACAATGGTCCTTGCAACGCTTCGGTGTTGGTGGTCACGCCGAGGCGGAAATGTCCAAGGGCGTGCTTCGGAACATTCTGCTGGATTTCGAGCCGGAGCGTTTCGCCCGATTGCAACGTGACGGGAGCAGCGAAGCCCAATACCAGTTGATGCGCCTGGTTGGTCTGCGGTGAGATCGACCAGCCGACGGTTGCTCCATTCACATCACCGTCAATAACGGCGGCAGCGCTCCCGGTGGACAAATTGTTGGTTCCGTTGCTTTGCGTTTGCTCAAAGTCCGCCCGCGCTGAACGGAAGGGAATGGCATTGGTCGAGCCGTCCGGGCGTGTAATGCTGGCGACTACCTCGGTGAGCACGAAGTTCCCATCGCTTGCCCGCCCCGGGCCTTTGGATGGGAGCGAGTCGTGGGGTAACGCCTCAACGCGCAGGCCGACGAGGTTGGTGAACTCATTCGTAAAGGTGAGGGTGTACGCCTTCGCTTTGGCGCTTGTTCCTTTGGCCAGGACGCGGTCCTGCTCAATGGTAAGTTTGGTGTCGCTATCAGTTTCGGCATTGGCTGGAGTCAGCGCCTGCCATCGTCGTTCCTGGACCACCAGTTCAAGCTGCGCCTTCTGCCATTCGACAAAAGCTGCGTCCCAATCCGGATTCGGTCCGTCCAACGCGCGTTTCGCGCGGGCGATTTCTTCTTCCAGACGTTTCAGTTCGGCGGCCTGCTCTTCGTTCGGCAGCAGCATTCCCGGTTCACGGGCGCCAATGATGGGTTCTTCAATGTCTGCAAAGAATGCGCCCAGGGAATAAAAGTCACGCTGAGTGATGGGATCAAACTTGTGGTCGTGGCACTGGGCGCAACCGATCGTCTGGCCCAACCACACGGTGCTGATCGCCCGGACGCGGTCCGTCAACATGCGCGCTTCGTAATCTTTGGGCTGGGCGCCGCCCTCCTCGGTGCTGAGCAGAAGCCGGTTGAACGCCGAGGCGACCTTCTGTTCCCGCGTGCTTTGCGGCAGCAGATCACCGGCAATTTGCTCACGCGTGAATTGATCAAACGGTTTATTCTCGTTGAAGGCCTTGATGACGTAATCGCGATAAGGCCAGATGTTTCGCGGATTGTCGGAGTGATAACCGATCGTATCGGCAAAGCGCACGACATCGAGCCAGCCGATGGCCATGCGTTCTCCGAACTGCGGCGAAGTCATGAGCTTTTCGATCAGCCGGGAAACGGCATCCGGAGATTTGTCCTGGGCGAACGCCTCCACGTCTTCAGGCCCGGGGGGCAAACCCACAAGGTCGAAGTAAAGCCGGCGAGCCAGCGTGCGTCGATCGGCCGGACGCGAAGGTTTCAAGCCGAGAGTGCGTAGTCGCTGCCTGACCAAAACATCGATGGCATTCTGTTTCGGCGGCGTGGACGGTTTTATGGGCGGCACGTATGCCCAATGCGCTTCATACTTGGCGCCGGCGGCAATCCAGTTCCGGAGCATTTTCTTCTGCGCGTCCGTGAGCTGCTTGTGGGTTTCACCCGGCGGCATCAGGTCGTCCGGATTTTTCGTGAAAACCCGGGTGATCAATTCGCTTTCGTTCGGCTTGCCGGGCTCGATCGCACCTTTGGCCACCGCATCCTCCCGAACATCGAGACGGAACTTTCCTTTGCGCGTCTTCTCGTCGGGGCCGTGACATTGAAAACAATTGTCCGACAGGATGGGACGCACGTCGCGGTTGTAGCTGATCGTCTCCGCCGCCGGAGTCGAAATCGCCAGCGCAAGCCATCCCAGGCCAATGGTCAGTTTGCGAGTCGCGTCTTTAATTCTGGGAATCATGTCCGGGCGTTGCGTTAAGTTTATAGCCCGCCACAATTTTGATGGAAAGCGGAATCAGCTCGGGACGATTATTTTAGCGACCGCCCACGAACGCGCATGGCGGCGTTGAAAAGGCTTGAGCTGCCGCCGAAACATTTAATACAGCGACCAAAGGGCCGCTGTGATACCGTGGTCTCTAAGAAATCCTGGACTCACGTGTCAATCACTTGAAAGCGAAACCAGTTCTATGCGCGCTTTGATCCTATTAACGATTGCCCTCGGTGGTGTGGCCATCCTGCTATGCATCCGACAGGCAAGCTTGTCCAACCAGCTTAAATCGCTCCGCCAGCAAAACGAGGAATCACTGCAGACCCAACAGAATTTGAGTGCACGTTTGGACAGCGCCGAGGAAAGACTGCTGGCTCCACCCAATCAGATTCCTGGGGAGGTCGGCTTTGCATCAGGCACGGTCAACTCAAGCGCTCCGGCATCCGCGCGGATTGCGGCATTGGAAAATCGCGTGCAAGCGCTTCAAGCTGCGTTGAGTCGCCAGCCCACTGGACCACTCGTCCCGCAGTACGATGTGACCAATCCAACGCCCGAACCCGAGCCTCCAACCAACGCTGCGCCCAAACGCAGTTGGGGAACGGAACAAGTGCTCGGCCCGCCGGACACGTTAACCGCTGGCGATGCGCCCACGGCCTGGGCTTCGCTTCAACCCAACGCCGGACCGGAATGGCTGGTCCTGGGATTTGATAATGCCGTGGACGTGGCACAGGTTCGCATCCGCGAGACTTACAATGCCGGCGCCATCAGCAAAGTCACTGCGGTCGTCAACGGCGCGGAAGTCGTGCTGTGGGAAGGAACTGCCGCCAAAGCAAAAGGCATCCGCGATTTCGTAGTGCCTGTTTCTGGTGGCGTCCAATCGGATTCGGTCATCGTGCATCTGGACACCGCTCGCGTTTCGAGTTGGCCGGAGATTGATGCGGTGGAACTCGTGGGTCGCGATGGCAGCCGGCAATGGGCCACTTCCGCCAACGCCAGCAGCACTTACGCGGAGAAATCGCGCACTGCTTCGACAACGGAGTTCGAGGGCTTGTACCGCCGATAACGTATAAACTTTGCCGAGGGAAAATCTGTCGGGCGAACGTCTACCACGGGACAACACTTGGCATCGGCGACGTCACTCGGATACCTTCGGTCGACCGCATGAAAACCGCGCCGCTGTTACTCCGCCTCCTGCTCGCTTCGGCGGTGTTCTCAGCGCTTACCAGTCAGAGCGAAGAATTGTTTCAAGACAATTTCAAAGACCGGCTCGGCCCAGGCTGGTCGTGGATTCGCGAAGATAAATCCAGTTGGCGCACGACGGAGCGCGGTTTGGAGATTCGCGTTCAACCGGGAAACATGTGGGGGCCAGCCAACAACGCGACGAATGTGCTCGTGCGATCTTTGCCAAACACCACCAACACCACCCTCGAAATCTCCGTCACCATTGAGAACCGGCCCACGGAACAATACGAACAGACCGACCTGGTGTGGTATTACGACGACAGCCACATGGTAAAGCTTGGCCAGGAGTTGGTGGACGGAAAGCTCAGCATCGTCATGGGGCGGGAGGGAAAGGACAAGACCAGCACCATGGCGATCATTCCCATCCAATCAGCCAGCGTGCACTTGCGCTTGATTGCCAAAAACAATTCCATTCGCGGCGAGTATCGCGCTGGTGACGAGAAAGACTGGCATGCCGCCGGGCAATGCGACTTGCCTGTGAACGGTCCACCCAAGGCCAGTCTGCAAACGTATCAAGGCCCGAAATCGATCGAACGCTGGGCACGCTTCACCGACTTCCGCATCATGAAGCGCGCCGAGTAATCTTCCCCTCAACGTTGCTCAAACTGCGCCGAGCCATCGGCGGGTTTTCATTTTTCTGTCCGCAATTTATCTGTCTGCGTCTGATGCGACAGAAAAATGTCAGGCAGAAAAATGGCTGAATAAGGCATTTAACCGATTTAACTTTGGTTGCGGTCGCCACGCCCCAACTTTCCCGTGAGCACATTCCCGCCGAATCCGTCTAAGAAGCAGCGGATTCATGTGTCATACCCTTGAGACCAGCGACTGCCGGTGCGGAAAACCGGGCGGCGCGCGGCAAAGATGCGGGACGATCATGCAGTAAGGCATGCCTGTGGGCCAACCAACCGAAGCGAGCGCGCAATCGCCGGAAACGATTGAGGAACTCTTTGCTGCCCTCGAGTCGCCCCTGCTCAATTACGCGTTGCGACTCGTCGCCGACCGCAATGTGGCGGAGGACCTGGTCCAGGATGCGTTCATGAAATTGCACCGCCAGTTTGCCGAAGTTCGCGAGCCCCGCCGCTGGCTCTATCGCACCGTGCACAACCAGGCGCTCAATCACCGGCGCGACACTGCCAAAATAATCCCCCTCGTCACGGCCAACGCAGATTCGTCGCATGAATCCCCTTCGTCCTATGAGCCCGAGTTGTCAGACGATTCTCCTTTGCCCGATGAACAGATCGCCCGGCTCGAAGGCATCGGCCTCGTGCGCCTGAGCCTTGAATCCCTTGACGCGCGCAGTCGCGAACTGATCCGGCTCAAGTTCAACGAAGACCTTTCCTACCAGCAAATCAGCGAACGCACCGGACTCAAGACCGGCCACGTCGGCTACCTGCTGCATCACGCGCTCAAAGCCATTGCGCAAGAACTCGCCAAAAGTGGGGTGGTGAAATGAACCGAGCCTTCACCCGCTATCAAAAGCTGCCGAGCATCGACGCATTGCTCGGTTCGCTGAATCGTAGCGCAGAATTGAATTCTGCCGTATCGCAGACTTGCAGTCTGCGGCGCGCTGAACCTACCCAGGTCGCCGGACCTTTCGGAACGCCTGCCGAATGCAATTCGGCGATACAGCAGGTTGGAAACCTGCGCTACGAGCCTTCGACGGCAGGGTCGCGTTCCACCGCGACCCCATCTTCCGCAATCAGGGAAGAGGTGGAACTCGTCCCTGCCAAATCTTCCGCGCATGAATCCTGACTCACCCAAAATGCCCCGCGAAGAAATGGAGACGTGGCTCACGTC
>DASUGI010000134.1:0-6930 GCA_036274115.1 Verrucomicrobiia bacterium | reverse complement strand
GGAAAATTCTCCGAATTTACGCTGGAGTTTCCGGTCAAGGCATGAGATGAACCCGCCGGCAGCCAACATGGAAACGCATTACGACTATAAGAAGTTCGCCATCCTATATGTCGATGACGAGGAGAAATCCCTCAAGAGCTTTTCGCGTGCGTTCGAGGATGAGTTCACGATTTATACCGCGACGAATGCCCAGGATGCTGCAAAACTGTTGAGCGAGAAATCGGGTGAGATCGCGATCCTGATGACGGACCAGCGAATGCCGGGAGAAAAGGGCACCTGGTTGCTGGAGCGGGCGCGCCAGATGACGCCACCAACCCTGCGCATTCTGGTTACTGCTTTTGCGGAATTCAAAGATGCGGTGCATGCCATCAATGAGGGCGGCATTTATTATTACGTCAATAAGCCCTGGGACCCGCCGCAGCTGCAGGCGATCCTCAAACGCGCGATGGAGTTTTATCTCATCCAGCGGGAGCGCGACCAATTGATGAAAGAAAAGATGGAGGCGCTGCGACATCTCATGGTGGCCGATCGCCTGGTGAGCCTGGGAATGCTTGCCGCCGGATTGAGCCATCACATTCGTAATGCCCTGGTGACGATCAAGACCTTCCTCGATTTAGCTCCGAATATGATGCGGGAGGAAAAGGCGCAACCGCAAATGGTTCGACATCAGGAGTTCTGGGGGGACTACCACAAGAGCGTTCTGGGGCAGATGGACAAGATTAACAATTTGCTCAAGGACCTTTGGTCCGCTTCAGAAAAACCGTCGGCGCATCCGGGCGAGGACGTCAAATTGCAGGCAGTTGTAAATGAGGCAACCAGCGTTCTGTCGGGTGCGTTGGCCGCCAAAAAGATTGAAGTAGCCAATCAGGTTCCCCAAGACCTGCCCGCCCTGACCGGGGATCGAGCCAAGCTGCAGCGATTGTTTGAACTGGTTCTGCGGGAAGAGTTGGCCAACTTGCCGGACGGCGCGCGCGTTACTTTCAACGCGGAAGTAGTGAAAGGGGACGTTCCGGAGATTCGGTTGGAGATCAAGGACAACGGTCCGGGACTTCCCGCTGAAGCCCTCCAGTTCCTGTTCGACCCGTTTATGGTTCGGACTGATTCCCCATCCGAGTATGGCATTCATTTGATGGCGTGCTTCTTTATCGTCCACCATCACGGGGGTCGCATTGAGGCGACCAGCGATCCGGGAAAGGGGACGGTTTTTACCATCTTCCTCCCACTCAAGCCGGATCGTTCGCTCGATGGACTCAACCGAGGGCTGATTAAGCAATCACGTTTGGCGGAACAGGTCTGGGGTGGGGCTCGGAACTAATCCCCGGGTGCGTGGAAATTCAACTTTCCCCGGACAACCATCGAGGATTTTCCCGGGTTGAAAAAGCTGTCCTGTTGAGGCATCCATTTCGCGCGACGGCAGGGACCAAGAATTCATTGACCGGCAGGGCAACGTATGGCTTATCTAGGCGCGGTGAAGTACTCAGAGGCAGGTTTTTTCTGGAGAGGCACATGTCGATTGGATCGCGAGTGCCTGTTAGAAACTGTTCTCCCCGGTTTTTCATCACATGAATGTGTCATTTCGGGCTGCGGCGATGATTCTTTGCATGCCAAGGCTCAATGAAAACACTTTTAGTCATTTCACCTCACCCGGAGATTGCGGAGACGATTCGAAGCGGGCTTAACCCGACGCAGTATCGCGTCATCCACCGGACGAATCACGAGGAAATTGAGCCGCTGCTGGCGCATGGGCTGGCTCACGTTTGCGTTCTCGATATGGAACTCGAGGGCGTGCAGGGTTTGTGGACTGCCGAACGCCTCCGCCGCCGGGACGCGCGTTGCCCGATCATTGTTTACAGTGGCGCCAAGCCTTCAGACTGGGAGGAAGAAGCCTACTTGCGCGGTGTGAACCATGTGTTGGCCAAGCCGGTGCGGCCGCGTCTTTTGGCCGCCTTGTTGGACCGAATCTTTGCGCCCGCGTCTTCCGTCACCCCGGGCACAAGCGGATCCACCACAACAATGATTCGCTCGGAGCTTTCCTCCACACCGGGCACGAGCTTTTTAACATCCAGTCCGGGATTGCCCCATGCGGCGCTCCGGAATTTTTCTTCAATCCTCACCCACTCGCTCAACGCCGAAGCCATGCTGCGGCAGTTCCTGTTGCAGTTGCGGGAGATCGTGAGTTTGAATCGCGCGGCAATCTTTCTTCGCCAGCCGTACTCTGCGTTTGGCGCTTCCGCCACGACCCAGGAAGCCCGTCGCCTCCGTGTGGCCGGCTCCATTGGCCTCTCCGTCGGACTGTTCGAGTATTTTGAATTGTCACTGGAAGCGGGCATTGGCGGACATCTGGTCCGGCTGGGCCGCATGCTGCGTCGCAACGCGGACGAAGTGCGCGGTGACGTTGAAGCCCAGAAGGAGTTCGAGTTGCTGGGCGGCCAGGTGGCCATTCCGATTCTGGATCGGGATTCGTTGCTCGGTGTCGCTGTCGTTGATGGGCGCATCACGGGAGAGCCTTTTAACAACGCGGAGCTCGAACTGGTTTTCCACCTGCTCGAACAGGTCGGCCTGGCGTTGCGCAACATCTGGATGCATGACCAGATGAGCGCCAACAACGAGATGATGGCGGGCGTGCTGCGGGAATTGAATAGCGCCTGCGTTGTGGTGAGCCGGGACTTGAAAGTTCTGCATGCGAACAAGATGGCGCGCAAGTGTTTTGGCCAAACGACGCGCAGCAGTGGCGAAATGGAATTCGCGGACCTGCCGCAGCTCCTGGGCTCAAAGATTTATCAGGTATTGCGCACGGGTTCGGCCATTACGCCGTTCCGCTACGAGCCGGAAAACTCACCCGGCACGATTTACAACGTAACCGTCGCGCCGTTCCATCGGTCGGATTCCGCCCTGCCCGTCTCAGCGCTGTTGATCGTGGACGATTTGACGCAAAGCGAACAACTGCGCCGGCTGGAACTGGAGGCCGCCAACTTGCGCCTCGTCAAAACGATGGCAGACCGATTGGCCCACGAAGTCGGGAACGCCATGGTGCCGCTCTCAACGCATCAACAGTTGTTGGCGGAGAAATACAAGGACCCGGAATTTCGTGCCTCCTTGGATACCGCTCTGGCCGAGGGCGTCAAACGCGTCAACCGCCTCATCAATCAAATGCGGTTTTTGGCTCGAGATGCCCTTACTTCTTCCGAACCGATTCCGCTGTCACCGCTCATCGAAGAAGCTTACCAGGAGGCGCGGAAGTATCAGCCGGGCAAGACCGCTCAGCTCAAATACGAAAACGGCGGCAAACCGGTATTCATCACTGGAGATCGCGCGGCGCTCAAATATGCGTTGACCGAGGTGATGATCAACGCCCTTCAAGCGAATCCCAGTGAGCCAAAGGTGGGTATACGATTGGAGTCCGACAATAACGCGGCAACTGTCGCCGGCTTGCAAATTGAAGTGCAGGACAACGGCGGCGGGTTTACGGCGGAGACGGCGCAGAAGGCCGTGCAACCATTCTTCACCACGCGCAATGTTGGCCTGGGGCTGGGCCTGACGGTCACTCGCAAGATCATCGAGACGCATCACGGCAAGCTCGAGATCGTGCCACCCAAGACAGGGCGATCCGGCATCATCCGCATTTCGTTGCCGCTCCAATCAGCCGAAGCCTCGGATTCCTGAGGTTTTCTGCTTGTTCACGCAAGCTGCCTGAGTAGGATTCGCGCCGTAGCGAGTCTTCCACCTGGTCCAGAAGCCCGGCTGGAAGTGACTCCGGACACCAAACCATGACCGGCGAAGCGCAATCAACCATACTCGCCAGTCCGCCTCGAGCCAATCGGGGCACGCTTCTCGTCGTCGATGACGAAGAAGGCGCTCGACTTTCGCTGCGAGTTATTTTCAAAGACGACTACGAAGTGCTGGTCGCGCCCGACGGCGCCACGGCGATCGAACTGGTTCAGAAGAACAAAGTGGACGTGGCCATTGTGGACATTCGCATGCACGGCATGTCCGGCGTCGAAGTCCTGGAACGCATCAAGTTCATTGATCCCACGATCGAGGTGCTGATGATCACGGCGTTCGAAACAACGGATACGATTCGCCAGGCATTACGGCTGCGTGCGTGCGATTACATCAACAAGCCGTTTGATATCCCGATGCTGCGTTCGGCGGTGTCGGCGGCCATTCAACGCCGGTCGCTGGACACGGAGATCTTCAATAACGTCGAGAAACTGCAACAGTTATATGCCGAGCTGCAGAACCAGCGGATGGAGGGTCAAATGGCGCAGACGCGCGGCGACATCTACGCCAGCATCATTCACGATATCAACGGCCCGCTGACAGTGATTTCCGGCTTTCTTCAGTTGATTAACCAGCGCATCCACAATCAGGAAACGCTGGACGCCGAAGGCCTGGGATTTGTCAAGGACCGGTTGCGGACGATGACGCGGCAGGTGACGAATTGCATTGAGATTTCGCGGCGTTATCTCAGCTTTCTCCGGCGGGGACCGGGCGAGTTTTCGCGTATCGGCGTGAATCAACTGTTGTCGGACCTCGAACACCTGGTGCGCGTGCATCCGAGCTTGCAAGGTAACGAGTTAATCATCCAACCGCTGGCGGAGGACGTCGGCGTGAAGATCAATGGCACGGACTTTATTCAATTGTTGCTCAATTTGGCGGTCAACGCATTTCAGGCGTCGTCCGTTCCGCACCGGGTGGAAATCAGCGGGCAAACGTTGCACGAACCGCTGGACCTTACGACCTTTCGGGACGGTCCGGCGGAGCGGCTGCTCAACGTCGAGAGTTTTCACAATGTCGCTCCGCTGGTTCGCGCCAGCGTGCGCGACAATGGCCCGGGAATTCCCGTCGAAGTTTTGCCGAAAATCTTTCAACCGTACTTCACCACGAAAGATGCCCGGCAGGGGACGGGCCTGGGACTGAACATTGTTCAACGGCTGGTCCGGGAAGCCGGCGGGGCGTTGCACTTGAAGACGGAGTCTGGCGTGGGAACAGAATTTACGGTCTTTCTACCGGCGACGCCGCTGGCGGGTTAGCGAACAGCATGAAAAAAGTTCTGTTAGTGGATGACGATCAATTGGTGTTGCGGCTCTACTCAAAAAAGCTGGAGCAAGCCGGCATTGAAGTGGAGACCGCCACTGACGGTTTGCTGGCGATGAAGGCCATGAGCGCGAGGCCTCCGGACCTGGTGGTGCTGGATTTAATGATGCCGCGGCTGTCGGGCGACGACGTGCTCAAGTTCATGGCTTCCAAGCCGAGCCTGGCGAATGTCTGTGTCGTGGTGTTGACGAATTCGTTCATGAGCGATCAGGCGCGAGCGGTGGCGCCTTTCAAAATCAGTCGCGCGATTAACAAAGGCGACTCCACGCCGACCAAGATGCTGGAGCTGGTGAACCAACTGCTCGGGGAAGCCAATGCCGGGTCAGCATCGCCGACACCTGTCAATAACCCCGGAGGCGCGGAAGTCACCCCTCCAACTCCATCGGCTCCCGCTGCGCCAACTCCCAATCACGACACCTCGGTCGTGAAGAACGAAGCGCATGAGCATTTCCTGCAAGCCGCCTCGAAGACGTATGCAGACCTGCGTGCGGTTTCGTGGGAGTTCGCTTTGGACCCGAGCGCCGCAAGCCGATCCGGGAATTTATCGGAATTTTACCGTCAGGTTCATCATCTCACCGGCGCGGCAGGTTTGGCCCGACTCAGCAGCATCGGGTTGATGAGCGGAGCGCTGGAAGCACTGTTGTTTGAACTCGGGTTGAAACCGCAATTCATCAGTCCTTCCGTCGCACGGACGATCGCAGCGTCCGTGGAATTTCTCGGCGTGTTGATTGAAGACGTGCGGGCGGGGCGACAAACCGAACCGATCTCCCGGGATGTGCTGGTCGTCGACGATGACCCCCTGGCCAATCGAATCGCCATGTCGGCGCTCACTCGGGCCAATCTCATGGGGCAGGCGGCCGAAGGCGCGGTTGCCGCCCTGGAACTCCTGTCGCGAAAACAATTCGCCCTCGTCCTGCTGGACATCGAAATGCCGCACATGACCGGCTTCGAGGTTTGCCGCCGCCTGCGCGCCATGCCCGGCTACGAAAAGACGCCGGTGATCTACGTTACGGCCCACAGTGATTTTGAGAGTCGTTCCCGCAGCATTATTTCCGGCGGCAGCGACCTCATTGCCAAACCTATCTTTCCGATCGAACTCGCCGTGAAAGCGGTGGCGCACCTGATCGGCAGCAGCCGGTCAACCTCCACCGTCGCGGCCTGATCCGCTCTGGGGCAAAATCCGGCTCGCTTTTGTCAAACTCCGTGTGGCGCGTTGCCCCTGCCAATGCCATCCTCTCGTGCGGGTGAACAGGTTTGTTTTGCGTTGTGGGCCCCATTCGCGCACAGTCACCCCGTCCGACCGAACAATACTTTATGATTTCCGTGCTAACTGGATTAGTCACCGGCGCCGTGCATGTGGTCAGCGGACCTGATCACCTCACCGCCGTGGCGCCTTTGGCCGTGCACCGACCGCGGCGCGCGTGGCTTCCAGGCCTGCGGTGGGGACTGGGTCATTCGGCTGGCGTAGCGCTGGTGGGACTGCTCTCGCTGTGGCTGCGTGATTTGATTCCGGTGGATTTGCTTTCATCGTGGGGTGAACGCCTCGTGGGCGTGATGCTGTTCGGAATCGGTTTATGGGCTTTGCGAGGCGCGCTGAAGCACAACGTTCACACTCACGAGCATGAGCATGATGGGGATCGGCATGTGCACTTTCACACTCACCATCACAAGCACGGGCACGACCGCGAGAATGCGCATCAGCACACGCACGCTGCCTTCGGGATTGGCACGTTGCACGGTCTGGCCGGCAGTTCCCATTTTCTCGGCGTGCTTCCGGCGCTGGCGTTTCCAACCAAACTGCAGGCAGCGTCCTATCTCCTGGCGTTCGGTATC
>DASUGI010000133.1:0-3258 GCA_036274115.1 Verrucomicrobiia bacterium | reverse complement strand
GCCCCGGTAGTGGTTAGCCTTCTCAAGGACACCAACAGTTCCTGTCGGAGTTCAGCGCTCGTCTATTTCTGGCGAGTTATTCCTCCCGAATCGTTTGAACCGTATCGCGCCCTTCTACAGCAATCGACCAATGATCCAGGCCAAAGCGTCCGCGAGTGGGCTGAAAAGGTTCTTGAAGAGAAGAAGCCCCACTCGTTAGCCCGAAATTTATGATTTACGATTTTCGATTTACGATTTAGGACTGTCAGGTAACGGCGGTCAGCAATCGTAAATCGGAAATCCAAAATCGTAATTTCATTCATTCCATGGCCAAACGCATTGGCATTTTAACGGCGGGCGGAGATAGTCCGGGGCTGAACGCGGCCATTCGCGCCGTCGGCAAGGCCGCGCATGACGCCGGGTTGGACATCATCGGTTTCCGCGACGGTTTCCGCGGCTTGGCGGAAAACCACTTCATGAAGTTGGACAAGCCGACTTTGGCGGGGATTCTCACCGTGGGCGGCACGATTCTCGGCACGGGCCGGGACAAACCGCATCGCATGGTCGTCAAAGGCCACATTCACGACATGCGGGATGCCATCGTGCGCACTTACAAGCGAAACAAGCTCGAAGCCCTGGTCTGTCTCGGCGGCGGCGGTACGCACAAAAACGCGCTCAAGCTGATTGAAAAAGGCCTGAACGTCGTGACGTTGCCCAAGACCATCGACAACGACCTCGCGATGACGGATGCCAGCATCGGCTTTGACACCGCCCTTGGGATCGCGACCGAAACCATCGACCGCCTTCACAGCACGGCGCACAGCCATCATCGCATCATCATTGCCGAGATCATGGGGCATCGCGCCGGCTGGCTGGCGTTGGGGGCGGGCATCGCGGGCGGTGCCGATGTGATTTTGATACCGGAAATTCCTTACGATGTGCATCGGGTGGCGTCGGCCATCCGGCGCCGCAGCGAGCATGGAACAAATTTCAGCATTGTTGCCGTGGCAGAAGGAGCGTTGCCTGTGGCCGAGGCGGAGGAATTTGAAATCCTTACCCGCCGAAAAAAGAATGCGACCACGAAACTGGCCAAGCAAAAGGCTAAAGAGGAGTTAATCCGACTGCGCGCCAAGCACGCGGGCCACACATTTCGCCTGGCCAAACAGCTTGAGGAACTCACCCATCTCGAAGCGCGAGTGACCATTCTCGGTTATGTGCAACGTGGCGGAACGCCCTCGGCATCGGATCGCTTGTTGGCAACGCGATTGGGCACGGCGTGCGTGGAGTTTATCCGACGCAAGCAATTTGGAGTAATGGTCGCCGTTCGAGGTGACGGAATCAGAGCCGTTCCAGTGGCCGAAGTGGCCGGCAAACTCAAACTCGTGCCAACCGAACATCCGTGGGTGGTGAGCGCCCGCCGGGTCGGTACGAGCTTGGGTGATTGAACTGTAGCCGCCGAGTAACGAGGCGGATTTGCTGACTGGAATGTTTTCGCGTTGAGGCTTGGAGTTCCGCGTTTACGCGGCTCCGGACCGCCTGAAGGCGGAACTCCAAACGCTCAACACAGAAGCGAGTTGGCAATTCCACGCCTCTTTTGTTAATTTTCGCGCAGATGCCTGAAGCCAACGCGCCGGCCACACCACAACCACCCTCCAAGGCGAAAGTTTTCGTCAGACGACTCACCAGCACCGCAATTCTCTGGGGCATCGTGCTGGCCGCGATGTTCTCGGGCAACAAGCTCATCTCCGATTACGTCTTCGCGTTGTTCATGGTCGTATTGGCGTGCGTTGGCTTGATTGAGTTTTACGGATTAGTCGAAAAGCGCGGTCTGGTTTGCTTTCGTTATTGGGGAATCGCGGCGGGCCTTACGCTGATGATCGGCACATTCCTGCATGTGACCGGCAACCTCGGCATTCACGACACCCCATCGCGGGTCAATGACTTCGAAACCACTATTCTCATCGTGTTTGTGCTCGGCCTGTGCGTGCGGCAGTTCGTTTCAAAGAGCAACACCGCCGGCATTCTGGCCATCTCCACCACTCTTTTTGGACTGATGTATGTCCCGTGGTTGTTGAACTTCATCCAGAAAATCAATTTCTTCCCCAACATCAATGAGAACGGGAAATACTACGTCCTCTATTTCATCCTCGTGACGAAATTCAGCGACACGGGTGCTTACGCGGTGGGTTCACTCATTGGCAAACACAAGATGATTCCGCGCATCAGTCCCGGTAAAACGTGGGAGGGATTCGGGGGGGCCATTGTGGTGGCCACCGGCGCGAGCCTGGTCTACTCGCATTTCCTCGCGGACAAAATGCCAGGCATGACGGCTCTGCACGCCATCATTCTCGGTGTCGTCCTGAGTTCCACCGCGGTCATTGGCGACCTGATTGAATCTCTCTTCAAGCGCGAGGCCGGCGTGAAGGACTCGGGCAACTTCTTTCCCGGCATCGGCGGCATTCTCGACTTGCTGGACAGTCTCCTGTTTAATGCGCCCATCATGTATCTGTATTTGCGCCACGTCCTGACTCATCCATGAAGAATGTTGTCGTCTTAGGTAGCACCGGCAGTATCGGCACCAGCACCATCAAGGTCGCGGAGGATTTGCCCGACCGCATTCGCCTGCTCGCCCTCGGCGCGGGCAACAATACCGAGTTGCTCATCGAGCAGACGCGCAAGCACCAGCCCATCGCGGTCTCGATTGGGGATGCCGCCAAGGCAAACGAATTGCGCGGCACGCTGGGGGCAAATTGCGAAGTCTATTCCGGCAACGAAGGCCTGGTGAAACTCGCCACCCTGCCCGATGCCGACATCGTATTGATTGCGATCGTTGGCACGGCCGGACTGCAACCGGCCCTGGCAGCCATTCGCGCCGGCAAGGATATTGCCATCGCCTCCAAGGAAATTCTCGTCATGGCCGGCGAAACCGTCATGAGCGAAGCCCGCAAGAACGGCGTGCGCGTGCTGGCCGTGGACAGCGAGCACTCCGCCATCTTTCAGTGTCTCGACGGCAAACCCTCCGCTTCTGTGCGCAAACTCTGGCTCACGGCCAGCGGCGGACCATTCCGCGACAAAACCGCCTGGCCCAGGGAAAAGTTTTCCGAGATCACCGTCGAACGCGCGCTCAAGCATCCGTCCTGGGTCATGGGGCGCAAAATCACGATTGATTCCGCCACCCTGTTTAACAAGGGACTCGAGATGATTGAAGCCCGTTGGCTGTTCGACATCGAAATGGCGCGCGTCGGCGTCGTCGTGCATCCGCAGAGCATCGTTCATTCG
>DASUGI010000132.1:0-2731 GCA_036274115.1 Verrucomicrobiia bacterium | reverse complement strand
TTGTTGATCACGCATTGGGGTTTAAGCGGCCCGGTGATTCTGCGAATGTCCGCGTGGGGCGCGCGCGAGTTGCACCAACGAAACTACACGTTCTCGATTCTGCTGAACTGGCTGCCGGGAATCAGCGCGGAAACGATAACGGCAGAGTTCAATTCGCGTCGGCAAACCCAACCCGCGAAACTCATCGTTAATACGCCGTGGCCGCCGTTGCCCTCGCGTTTATGGGAGCAACTCGTGCTCGCTGCCGGTATTTCGCGGGAAACGCGTTGGTCGGCGCTTTCGCGCTCCGCTCAGCATCGGCTGGTGCAACAACTGACCCGCACCGAACTGCCGGTTTCCGGCAAGAGCCTGAACAAGGATGAATTTGTCACCTGTGGCGGGGTGCGCTTGAGCGAAGTGAACTTCAAGACGATGGAAAGCCGCATTTGTCCCGGACTCTATTTCGCGGGTGAGTTGCTGGACATCGACGGCATCACCGGGGGATTCAATTTTCAGGCGGCGTGGACGACGGGCTGGCTGGCTGGACGAGCGATGGCGGGTTGAATGCGCGATTCAGAAAGTTCGCTCCTGGTATAACCACCCCTCACCCTCGATCCCTCTCCCCGTTGAGGGGAGCGGGAAGACCAATCCGACCGCGCTGGTGGGTGATGAAGCGCAGGGAATCCATCATGCGACTTGTTTGGCGTGATTCCAAAGCTATGCTGGCGCGGCATGGAATTGCGGCATCTCAAGTACTTCGTTGCGGTGGCTGAGGAGCAGAACATCACCCGCGCGGCGGCACGATTGCATGTGTCGCAACCGCCGTTGAGCCGGCAGATTCACGATCTCGAACACGAACTGGGCGTGACGTTGTTCGAGCGCGGGCCGAAGGCGGTGCGGTTGACCAGGGCGGGAAAACTCTTTCTGCCGGAAGCCCGGGCGGTGTTGCAGCGAGCCGAGGAGGCGGTGCGCGCCGTGAAGAATGTTCGTACTCAGGAATTGAACGTGGGCTATGCGCCATCGCCGACCTTGGAAGTTTTGCCGGCAGCACTGCGGCTTTTTCGGAAGGTTGAACCCGATGTGCAGGTGTTGTTGCATGACTTGAGCACCGGCGAAATGCTGGCCGGCTTGCGCAATGAATCGCTGGACGTGGCGCTGTTGGTGATTGACCACACGCGCACGTCTCCCGAGATTCGCGTGGAGAAACTCACCGAGTTTCCAATGGGCGTGCTGCTGCCGCTGGAACATTCGTTGAGCCGCGCCAAGGCCATCAAGGTGAGCGAAATTGCCAACGAAGATTTCGTGGCCTTCAGCGAGCGAGAGTATCCGGACTACCACAAGTTTCTGAACAAATTGTTTCAGCCCACCAAACGCAAGCCACGCATCGCCGTGGAAGTGGATGGCGCGGCGAGCCTCACGACGGCGGTTTCCTCGGGACGCGGCATCGCCATCGTGGCGGATACATTCGATACTTTGGCGGCGGGTTGCGCGGCGTTTGTGCCACTGACACCTTGTCCGCCGCCGTTGCCGTTGCAGATTGCGGTGCGCCGGCAGGAAAACGGTCCGCTGGTGAAGAAGTTTATTTCCACTTTGCACGCGGCGAAATCTTTGGAGTAAGCGCATGAATTACGACTACGACGTGGCGATTCTGGGAGGTGGCAGTGCGGGCTATGCGGTGGCACGAACCGCGGCGAGTGCGGGATTGAAGACGGTGGTCATCGAAGGCGGCAACGAAGTGGGCGGATTGTGCATTTTGCGTGGTTGCATGCCGAGCAAAGCGCTGCTCTATGCAGCGGAGGTGCGGCATCTGGCGCAACATGGGGCAACGTGGGGATTGAAGCCCGGCAGAATTGGTTTTGATTTCAAAAAGGTGATGGCGCGCAAAGCCGCGATGATTGAGGACTTCGCCAGTTACCGCCGGAAGCAACTGGAGGACGGAAAGTTCAAGTTCATCCGGGCGAAGGCGAGATTTGCGGACGCGTATACGTTGGAACTGAAACCCCTCACCCGGCCTGTCGGCCACCCTCTCCCCTTCCGCAGGGGAGAGGGACGGGGTGAGGGGAGCGCTCGCAAACTAACCGCACGGCACTTTGTGATCGCCACGGGCTCGGTGATTTCGCCGTCACCGCTGCCGGCGCTGGAGGAAGTCGGTTACATCACGAGCGATGACGCTTTATCACTCAAGCAACTGCCGAAGTCTTTGATTGTTCTCGGTGGAGGCGCGACGGCTTGCGAATTGGCGCAGTTCTTCGCTCGCTTTGACGTGAAAGTAACGCAGATTCAGCGCAGTCCGCATGTGTTGAAGGAATTTGACGCGGAGGCCGCGGCCGTAGTGGAAACGGTATTCCGTCGCGAGGGGATTACGCTGAGGACCGGCACGCAACTGCTGAATGCCTGGCGCAAGGGAAAGCGAAAGGTCGTCGAGTTCGGGCTCGATGACAAAGCGCTGCGGGCCGAGGCAGACGAAATTCTCTTCGCACTGGGCCGCTCGCCCAACACCGCGCAACTGGCTTTGGAAAATGCGGGAGTAAAAACCGAGGACGGTCGTATCCTCACCAACGGGCAGATGCGCACGAGCGCGCCGCACATCTTTGCGGCGGGCGATTGCACCGGGCCGCACGAGATCGTCCATATCGCGATTCAACAGGCGGAAATCGCCGCGCACAACATCATCAACCCGCGCCGTCCGCGCACCATGGATTACCGCCTGCTGACGAGTGTCGTGTTCACCGACCCCCAGATCGCCACCGTG
>DASUGI010000131.1:0-31510 GCA_036274115.1 Verrucomicrobiia bacterium | reverse complement strand
CTGAACGTGGACGGCTACAACCTGAATAGCGATTGGTACCTGCGCCTCGCCGACCAGGCCGGGAGGATGCTCCGTGGTGAGATCCCGACATCTTCAGCTATTCCCATCACGCCGCCTTGACGGGCGATTTCCTTTTTGTGCGGAGCGCGGTTGTGTCGAAGACCAGCCGCAGGTGCTTGCGCACGGCCACCACGCTGCGGCTGACGCTTCGCACAGCCGCGCTCCGTTGACCTACCGGAAAGAAGGGGGCGCTGGACAAGGCAGTTCACCTCGGCATAGAGTCGCAAACATGCACTGTGACAGGCTGCAGATTCCGCGGCCCATTATTGGTTCAGCCGCCAGCATTTCGGCAACTGTGTAGCTCAGCCATGAAGACATCACACCTCCTCATGCTGGCCGGCCTCGCAGCGGGAATAATCGTTTTAGGTTGGCAAACCTGCACCATCCTGGAACTCCGCACCGAAGTGGCCAGCTTGCGCAAGGATCTACAAACGGCCGCGGAGACCGCGTTGGGTAAACCGGTGGGATTCTCCTCCCCGGAGTCCGACCAGGAACGGCGCGAGAAGCTGGAACTCATCAAGCTGCGCCACCAGGTGCGTGAACTGAACGAGCGTGTGATCGAGTCTCACGCCCGGGAGCGGATGGCAAACGCGCGAACCGTACTGCGTTCTCTATTGCCGAGCGCGGCCAGCAGCGGACCTTGGAAGTTCCGACCCGAATGGATCGGAATGGAATCGCAGGCCACCAATCAATACGCCCAGGCAATGAGCGCTCTCGCCAGCGCGACCAATGAGTACGTGAAGTTTCTCTGCCTGGACCGCGCCCGCGAAGCTGAGCCTGGCTGTGGGCCGGACTGAAGATGCACGCCAATTCGCCACGGACATGCTGCTGCTGGATGACAAATACAGTCGGGGTGATTCCGAAAAGGCCAACGGCGATGTCGTGTATAATGGCCATTTGGTGTTGGGCCGGATCGCGCTGGACGAAGGACGGGTCGAGGAAGCTAAACGGCATTTGCTCGCCTCGGGCAAGAGCAAGGGTTCGCCGGTGTTGGGCAGCTTTGGACCGAACATGAGTTTAGCCAGGGAACTCCTGGAAAAGGGCGAGCAAGAAGCGGTGCTCTACCACCTCGAATTGTGCCGCAAGTTTTGGGGTTCGGGAGGCGGGAAGCTGGACGAGTGGATCAAGGACATCAACGCCGGTCGGATTCCCGATTTCGGGGCCAACCTGATTTACTGAACGTGAAAATAACAAATCCAAGCAGGCCGAACCATAGAGTCGCAAACATGAACTATGGCAGGCTTGCAGATCCGCCGTCGATTATTGGTTAAGCAGCTTGGACCCGTATGGCATCAGACCGCGTGGAATTTGTTGAGGGCCGAAAGTACCGCGTTCGGCGCGATTTCACGTCCGACGGCGATACTTTCAGTTGTGGTGAGGTTGTTCTGTTTCGTTTCAGGTCATACAGCCCATACGATGGGTTCACCGAGATAGGATTTACCAGGCTGGCGACAGGGCGTCGGGTCCGCTGGAGAGTTTTCGACTCCGAGGGCATCGATGTTGACCGAGCGACGGGAGAGTTGTTTGAGGAGATTCCCGCCAGTGAGGATGTTTACCCGAGTAGCCCGCCACCCAAGTGTTCCCCTGACAAGCACGACTGGGAGTTGTGCGGCAACGTTCGCAATCACGAGTTTTATGTCTGCCGGATTTGCGGACAGGAGAAGTATCGCAATCCCGAGACAGAACATGAGAGTTTTGTGATATGACAAACACGCTGCAAAATTTGGTCGTAACACGCCAAGCTTCTCGGCAATCATTAGGAGACCGGCCGCAGCATTCACTATAGCGTTATGAGCACACTTGAAGAGCCCGCTTCGATTCCTCGTTGGGTCATCGCGGCCAGGATTGTTGCCACGTGCTGTTGCCTGCTTGTTCTTGCCATCGACATTCCCAACCTGGGGAGCGTTACACTTCCAAATCACCGGATCGGCTACGGATGGCGCGATGCACTCTCCGTGGCGGTGATGATTATTCCACTCATCGTTATTTTGGTCGGAGCGATTTGCTCGCGAGTGGTGGAGTATGTCGGTTGGGCGCTTGCACTCGGCCTTCTGATTTGGTGCATTGTCGCGTATGAGACGATGGCGGCCTAATCACAGATCGGCTGCAAAAATCTGGTCACGACACGCCAGGCCGCAGCATTCACGCTCGCGCTGCGGCTGACGCTTCGCGCGCAGCCGCGCTCCGTTGACCTGCCAAGGCGAAAGGGGACGCTGGACAGGCAGTTAACCGCGGCATAGAGTCGCAAACATGAACTGTGACAGGCTGCAAACCTCGCCGCCGATTATTGGTTAGCCAGCATCACGCCATGCTCGCATTTGGACCAGGAACTCCGCCCGCAGGACCAGTGACTTGTGTCGTCGGCGGTATTGTTTTTCTCCTCCTGTCCTTGGCGTGCATGACGCAGCGCACACCTCGGTTTCTCTCATTCCGACTCTGGGGCAGGCAGCCGACAGCGCGGCCCTTGTCCAGAGTGGTGTCGTCAGGTTGGGCAATGATGCTGTTTCTTTCCGCCGTGGTGTTATTCGCGCAAGCTTTCCAGTTCGCGCCAGTTACCCGATGGAGTGGGTGGTTGTTGGGCGGAGGTTTTCTAGCGCTAGTCGCAGTTTCCATTTACGACAGGATCACGAGTAGAGAGAAATGATAGGCAGTTCACCTCGGCATGGAGTCGCAAACATGAACTGTGACAGGCGGCAGACCCGCCCATTATTTGTTAGCGGCTTCACGCGTATGGACATCGCCGATGTTCTGAAGAAAGAGACCAAGATGCCTTTCGAGCGTCTTCGCATTGCTCGGCATCTTGATGATTTGCACCTGTCCGACATTCGGCGCGGCATTGTCTTCATCTTCGCTGTTTGGAGCGATCCAGCGTTCTTTGCCTTCCACAGATTCACGCGATTTCTCGCAGACGTCGATTTGGTCGTGCTCGACACTGATTGTCTCTCGTCGGAGGCAGGCACAGCACTTTGGGGCGCGAATGTCGGAGGCGGCGGAGAGACACTTTGGGTTCGCGATGGCGTAGTTGTGGCACGTTCGTTACTCTACATGCCAGACAGCGAGCCAGAGATGATCAGGCACACACAGGAGTTACTCGATGAGCCAGCCGCCTAACTTCTAGCGTAGTTATGAATAACCGAGTGCATCCAGATTCAGATAAGATCGATGAGGCGATTTTTGCGAATCGGAAGTTGGAGGCCATACAATTGTTACGGGAGCGTAAAGGTATGGACCTCGCTACAGCCACCGAGGCGTTGTCTGCACGGTACCGACATCTTCGCGGGGAGTTTCCCGACCGCTTCGCTTGCAGCGATGCAGAGTAGCCCGCCACCCAAGTGTTCCCCTGACAAGCACGACTGGGAGTTGTGCGGCAGCGTTCGCAATCACGAGTTTTATGTCTGCCGGATTTGCGGACAGGAGAAGTATCGCAACCCCGAGACAGAACATGAGAGTTTTGTGATATGACAAACACGCTGCAAAATTTGGTCGTAACACGCCAAGCTTCTCGGCAATCATCACGGAGACCAGCCGCAGCATTCACGATGGCGTTATGAGCACACTTGAACAGCCGAATCCGATTCCTCGTTGGGTGATCGCGGCCAGGATTGTTGCCACGTGCTGTTGCCTGCTTGTTCTTGCCATTGCCATTCCCAACCTGGGAAGCGTTACACTTCCAAATCACCGAATCGGCTACGGATGGAGTGATGCACTCGCCGTTGCGATGATGATTATTCCGCTCATCGTTATTTTTGTTGGAGCGATTTACTCGCGAGTGGTGGAGTATGTCGGTTGGGCGCTTGCACTTGGCCTTCTGATTTGGTGCATTGCTGCGTATGAGACGATGGCGGCCTAATCACAGACCGACTGCGAAAATCTGGTCACGACACGCCAGGCCGCAGAATTCACGCTCGCGCTGCGGCTGACGCTTCGCGCACAACTGCGCTCCGTTGACCTACCGGGCGAAGGGGCGCTGGACAGGCGGTTAACCTCGGCATAAAGTTACAAACGTGAACTATTATTGGCTGCTAACCCCGCCGGCCGTTATTGGTTAGGCCACTTCACTCACTCAACGCATGAAAAGACCTCTCACGCTCGTAGTCCTCGCGTGTGGACGACGTTCGTGTCAGCTCAGGGCCTGATCAACTGGGCCAACACATCCAGTACGTTGATTTCGGTCAACGGCTCGTTAATGCCACCGAGCACATCACCAGAAACTACATACAACTTTGGATTGTTCATTGCGCCAATTGGAACTGCCGCCCCGAGTGGTATCGATGATCCGAATTGGCAGTTCGTTGCTGCTTACACGATTAATAGCACTGCAGCTGCTGGTGCGGGTCGTATGCAGAATCCTGGTCTTGCTAGCGTTGCCGGGTACGCCCCCGGAACGTCCGCCAACTTCATCGTCCGTGCCTGGCAATCCACCTCAGGTGGCAACGATTGGACCGCTGCTAAAAGTGGCCTTATGGCCCTTGGGACCTCCACATTGGGAACTGGCCTTATAGGAGGTGATTTTCCCCCACCCTTGTTTGCCTTCGGTTCCAATTCGGGTCAAATCGGCGGCTTTAACATCCTGATTCCCGAACCGTCCAGTATGGCGCTTCTGGGTCTGGGCGCGGCTGTTATGTTGCTGCGTCGTCGTCGCAAGTTTTATCGCACTAACGGCGAGGTGGAAATTAAGCGAGGCGGTGATGTCTAACGAGACAAGATAGCTTTGGCCGAAGTGAGCGCGGGTTGAGGCGTGAGATTGAAGTGGCTGAAACCACGCCGCAGAATTTGGTCAAGGAACGCTAGCTTCCGCAACATGGCTCCGGTGAGCGCTTTTTCGATGGTGAAGGTGTGGCCACCGACCACAGGTTTGAAAATAGCCTTTCTCCTTCTTCTGCTCTCGTGTTCAATTCCCGCCATGCGTCCAACCCAACCGCTTGCGTGGCCTTTTGTTCGTCGCACCTCACTTAAACTCGCCATTGTCCTGGCGGCTGCCAGCTGGACGATGGGTTGTGTGCCGATGCGTTATACGAGCGGGCCGGCCGCCAAAGGCCGGGTGGTGGATGCCAGCACGCAGGCGCCGATCAAGGGCGCGTTTGTGACTCTCACCCGCGCCGAGGGTAACGCCGCACAAACTTCGACCGCAAAGGACGGCGAGTTCCATATTCGGAGCAAGCATTCCTGGTACATGCTCAATCTGTTTCGTCCCTCGAGTTCAAAGCCGATTCCGCAACCGGCGATGCTAACCATTGATAGCAGTGGCTATCAAAGCTTCGCCACCAACTCTGCGCCCGACGCGACCATGCTGAACGTGGGTGAGATTAAGTTGCAACCGTTGCCTTAGCCTGGCAGCGCGTGCGGGTGCGGGATTCGCTTCGCGACATGGCGCGAAATGTTTTTACCCCAACGGGTAATGTCGTTCAGCCCAGGGTTGCGAGGCACGAGCTACCCTGGGTGAACGATCGAGAAGATTAACAACCCTGAAGGGGTTGAAGCCATCGATGCCCAGCGGTTGATGCAACCCCGTTGGGGGTTGGAGAATAAAAACACCTTACCCAGGGTAGCCTCGCCGACTCGGCAACCCTGGGCTGAATGATGCCATCCCGTTGGGATGAGAGCGCGGGCAGCCCGCATCAGACGTCGGAAACACCACGGATTCTTTCAACGCTTTCATAATCATGTGAATTCCGGCTTCCCTTGTTTTACAGTGGGCGCATGGGCCGAAGCTACTTATTTGAGTGCGCCAAATGCGGTTATCGCGTCACGGTCGCCGGTGGCGTCGCGGACGGGGCGCACTTCGTCGCCCAAACGATACAGTGCCTGGATTGCCGCGAGCTTTACGATGCGGTTACGGAACTCAAGGTGCCGGCCACGGCAGCCAATCTCGCCCGCTGGAAACTCAAGCCCACGCCATTCGACAAAGGTCCGAGTGAGGAAAAGCCGCCGAGGTTCGACGAGGCGCTGAATCGACTGGTGCTGGGCAGCGGCAAACGATTTCGCTGGGTGAAGTTCAAACTGGCCTGCCCGGTCTCGGCGCGACATCGCATCCGCCCGTGGAAGCAGCCGGGGAAATGTCCCAAGTGCGGCGTGTTTCTGGAGGGCGGCGGCACGCCGTTCAAGGTGTGGGATTGAGTTCCGCCTCGACAGGCAGGAAACCGGCAACCCATGATTCGGTCATGTGCGTGAAAAGTTTTGGCTGGATTGTCGGCATCAGTTTGTTCGCGAATGCCGTTTCTTTCGCGCAGACCAACACACCGCCCGCTCCGCCACTCGAACGAATTCGCGTGAGTGACGACAAACGTCACTTCGTCTTTGCCGGTTCGGGGAAGCGCTTCACGCCATGGGGATTCAATTACGATCACGACCGGTCCAATCGCCTGCTGGAAACTTACTGGATCAAAGAATGGAAAACCGTCGAGGAGGACTTCGCCGAAATGAAGCAGCTGGGGGCGAACGTCGTGCGGATTCATCTGCAGGTGTCTCGCTTTATGAAGTCGGCCCAGGAGACCGATGCGCAATCGCTGGCGCAACTGGGGCGGCTTCTGTTGCTGGCGGAGAAGACCGGGCTCTATCTCGATGTCACCGGCCTGGGTTGTTACGACAAGCAGGATGTGCCGCCCTGGTATGATCGCCTAGACGAAGCCGAACGCTGGGACGTGCAGGCGCGTTTTTGGGAGGGCGTGGCGGCGACGTGCCGCAACAGTCCGGCGGTGTTCTGCTACGACCTGATGAACGAACCGGTGCTGACCGAGGATAAGAAATCTCGCGACTGGACGCCGGGCGCGTTTGGTGACCGCTACTTCGTGCAGCGGCTCACGCTGGACTTCCAGGGGCGCACACGCGAGTCAATTGGCGATGCGTGGGTGAGCAAAATGGTCGCCGCCGTGCGCGCGCATGATCAGCAGCATCTGATTACGCTGGGCGCGATTCCCTGGGCGCTCACGTGGCCGAATGCCAAACCCGGCATTGAAGCCAACACGAATCTGGATTTCCTGAGCCTGCATTTCTATCCCAAGCAAGGCGAGGTAGGTAAGGCGTTGAAAGCGCTCGCCGTTTATGACGTTGGTCGGCCCATCCTCATCGAGGAAATGTTTCCACTGAGCTGTTCGGTATCGGAACTGGACCAGTTTGTAGCGGGCTCGCGTCCGTTGGCGGCGGGTTGGATTGGCTTTTACTGGGGCAAGACCATCGCCGAATACAAGCAGAAGACGGAAAGCATCGCTGAAGGCATGACTCTCGATTGGCTCGAGTATTTCGCGAAAAAGTCGCCGGCCATGCAATGAAGGCGAACGATTGAGCGAAAAGAGCTTTCTCGCTTAACGGCCCTCGTGTTGAATGCTGCGTAATGAGCCAAACGCATCCGCTCACAACCACAACGTTTGATCTGCCCGGCTATCGCGTCACGCAATCGCATGGCGTGGTGCGCGGCATCGTCGTGCGCTCCCGGTCCATCATTGGCAACCTGGGCGCGAACATTCAGAGTATTTTCGGCGGGAACATCACGCTTTACACCGAGTTGTGCGAGCGGGCGCGCGAGGATGCGTTCAATCAAATGCTGAGTCATGCCGGCAAGCTCGGGGCGAACGCGGTGATCGGCGTGCGCTACGATGCGACGGAGATTGGCAACGGCATCACGGAGGTGCTGTGCTATGGCACGGCGGTCTCGGTTGAACGAGCGGGGTGATTGGGAGGTCAGGAGTAGGATTAAGATTAAGATTAAGATTAAGAGTAGGAGTGGGAGTGAGAGGATCGCGTGACGGGCAGGCGGTTGGTCGTGATCTTTGAGATTCAGTCCTGGAACAACATTTCATCGAACACATGGCGGGTCATAGCAAATGGGCGAAGGTCAAGCATTTCAAAGGCGCGATTGATGCCAAGCGCGCGCGGATTTTTGCCAAGTTAAGTCGCGAAATCACGATTGCGACCAAACTGGCCGGCGGCGATCCGGACATGAATCCGCGTTTGCGCATGGTGCTGCTGCGTTGTCGCATCGCCAGCATGCCCAAGGACAACATCGAGCGCGCAATCAAGAAGGGGTTGGGTGACGACGGCGGCGCCAGCTATGAGGATTTAACCTACGAGCTTTATGGCCCGGGCGGAGTAGCCTTGCTCGTGGAGTTGAGCACGGACAATCGCAATCGCACGGCAGCGGAGATTCGCAGTCTGGTGACGAAGGCGGGCGGGAGCATTGCGACGGCGGGTGCGGTTAGCCGGTTATTTCACCGGAAGGGACAGATCATTGTGGCGCGGGAGGCGGCGAGTGAGGATGCTTTGATGGAACTGGCCCTGGAGGCCGGCGCAGAAGATTTCAAGGCGGAGGCGGAAGGATTCGAGATTTTAACGGCGCCATCGGCGTTTGAGTCTGTGCACAAACAAATTGAAGCCAAAGGCATTAAGTGCGTGTCAGCGGAAACAACCTCGCTGCCATTGGCTACTGCGCCCGTGAGCGGTGAAGACGCTCCGGCGGTCTCTCGTCTGATTGAGGCGTTGGAAGAGCATGACGATGTAAAGGAGGTTTACTCCAACGCGGAATTTGGCGAGTGAAGGCTTCCTTGAACATATCCCCGCAGGCCGCGCGCACATGAGCACTTCCATCGCTGATAACTGGGGTGCGGGCCTGCTGACGCGCCTGGCGCGATTGATCATTCGTCATCGGACCTGGTTTGTCTGGCCGCAAATTATTCTGTTCGTCCTGTGCATCGTTTACACGGTGTTCTATCTGAAGTTCGACACAACGCGCAGCAGTCTGGTGGGGGCGAACAAGAAGTATCACCAGCTTTTTCAGCAGTTCAAAAAAGAGTTTCCCACCCAGGACGACATGGTGGTGGTGGTCGAGAGCGATAGCGCTGAAAACAACCGGCAGTTTGTGGAACGACTCGGCGCAAAGATCGAGGCGGCGCGCATACGAATTCCCGTGCGACCTGGCGCGGAGGAGACCGTGGAGACGAACCTCTTCGCGCGGGTCTTCTACAAAGGTGACTTGAAAATGCTGGGCTCGAAGGCGTTGCTGTTCGTGTCGGAAGAGGATCTCGCAGCACTCAAGCAACGACTGGAGGATTATCGTCCGTTCATTCAGCCCTTCACGCGCACCACGAATCTCGTGTCGCTGTTCGACATGATCAATACGCAGTTCCGCACTGCGCCGCAGGAACGAAGTCAGCAAACGGATTCGCTGGTGCGGGCATTGCCGGCCCTGGAAAGAATCATCCTGCAAGCGAATGCGAGCTTGAAGCGCAGTGGTTCGCCGCCGTCACCGGGAGTTTTTGCGTTGTTCGATGCAGGCCGGCAGGCCGAGCAGAGTGTTTATATCACGTTTGCCGACGGGCGAATCTACTTGTGCACCGCACAGGCTCTGACGGCGGATTTGAATCGGCCGGCGATGGAGCGATTGCGCCAGTTACTGGAGGAGACGCGGGCCGAAGTCAGTGGCGTGAACGCGGGACTAACCGGAGAGCCGGTGCTCGAGCTGGATGAAATGCAGCAATCGCAGAAGGACACGACGCTTGCCAGCATTGTGTGCCTGATCCTCTGCGCGCTGATCTTCATTTATGGCTACAACGAAACGGGTCGTCCGCTGAAAGCGACGGCGTGTTTGATTGTCGGCATAGCGTATACGATGGCGTTTACGACTGCTGCCGTCGGCCATTTGAACATTCTCACGATTACCTTCGTGCCTATTCTCATCGGGTTGGCGATTGATTTCGGGGTGCATCTGGTAACGCGGTTTGAAGAGGAATTGCGAAATGGTCTCACACCCGAGGACGCGGTGACCAAGGCGCTGGTATTCACGGGGCAAGGCATATTCACGGGCGCGTTCACCACGGCGGGCGCGTTTCTGGCGATGGTCTTGACCGATTTCAAAGGCATTCAAGAGATGGGAATCATCTGCGGTGGCGGGCTACTGGTGTGCTTGATTCCGATGGTGACCCTGTTGCCGGTGTTGCTTTTGCGCGGGCGGCAGAATGTGATCGATCACAAAACGGGTGGAGTGGACTCGCGGGAGCGCATCGAACGGCTCTGGCTCCAGCGTCCGCTGCTGGTCATCACCTTGACGGTGTTGACGTGTGCCATCTGCGCGACGCAATTCTACAAGGTGTATTTCGATTACAACCTGCTGAACATGCAAAGTGCAGGCCTGCCGGCGGTCGAGTTCGAAGAGAAACTGATCGACGCCGCTCAAATCGCCTCCTCCGACACTCACACGAATGCCAACGGACGCTCCGTTTTGTTTGCCGCCGTAATCACGGATTCGGTTGAAGAGGCCGTGGAAATGGAAAAGCGCCTGAAAAAGCTGCCGGCCGTGGCGGAGGTGGATTCCATCGCCAAGTTCCTGGCGGAGAATCCCGCGCAAAAGCTGAAGCTGATCGGCGAAATCAAGGACGAGCTGGCCTCTATTCATTTCAAGCCCCCGGACACAAACGTCGTGAACGTTTCCGAACTGAGCCAAACGCTGTTCTTTTTGCGCGGCTATATCGGACTCGCCCTGGAGGAGGCAGAAAAGGATGCACCGGAAATTGCGGCCAAGCTGACGTCACTGAAGGCGGCGATCGGTACCTTTCGCAAGGAGATGTTTCGCCTGGGCCCAGCGGGGAAGGAAGCCGTGGCGGAGAAACTGGGCGACTACCAACGCGCCCTCTTTACGGATTTGCGCGAGACCTTTGAGGCCTTGCAGACCCAGGACAATCGGGAAGGAATGCGCGTTGAGGACTTACCGCCCGCTCTGCGCGAGCGTTTTGTGGGAATCCATGGCAAGCAATTGATCCAGGTTTATCCCAAGGAAAATGTTTGGGAGCGCAAACATCAGGAGGAGTTTGTCAGGCAGTTGCGCACCGTTGACGAAAACGTGACCGGCACGCCGGTGCAGTTGCTGGAGTACACCTCGTTATTGAAGAAAAGTTATGAAAACGCAGCGCTGTACTCCCTGGGCGCTATTGTGTTGCTCGTGTTCATTCATTTTCGAAGTCTCGGATCGGTTTTCCTGGCACTCGTACCGGTGGCAGTCGGATCCGTGTGGCTTTTGGGTGTCATGGGCGCCTTCAGCCTTCCTTTCAACCCGGCGAACATCATGACGTTACCCTTGGTCATCGGCATCGGGGTGACCAACGGCATTCATATTCTGAATCGCTTCGCCGAGGAGCATTCACCCAGCATTCTTGCCAAGAGCACGGGCAAGGCCGTTTTGGTTTCAGGACTGACAACCATTGCCGGGTTCGGCAGTCTGGTGCTGGCCAAGCATCAAGGGATTGAGAGTCTCGGATGGGTGATGTCCACCGGAGTTGCCACGTGCATGTTTGCGGGCCTGACGTTCTTACCCGCGATCCTGACGCTGATGACCAATCGACGTGACGCAGGAAAAAATCAACCCAGCGCCGATAATGCACAATCGACACTGGGTCGGGAGGAACCGAGGTAATAAAACCTCACGCTGAGGTAAAACCTCAATTGCGCCAGACAAGTTAAATGAGCCGAAATCAAAGTCAATTGCTATGTTCGCTCCCCTTTGAGCGGCGATTGCGGCCTTCGCTATCGTTATCGGCAGTTTCCCGGTTTCTGCCGTTTTCCAGTGATTTTTTGAGATTTGCCATCCTTTTTCTAATCGCCATCAGTGTCACTGCTCAGGCTCAAGACGACGATTTTGTACATGCCGGATTTCTCTTTGATCGACACGAGCTGACCCTGAAACCCGGAAGGGAAACACAAGCGGTCGGTCCATTTTTCTACCGAACCGACAGTGAGTTCGAAGACATTTTTGCGTTCCCGCCGTTTTTTTCCCGCTCAACAATCGAAGCGACTGACTCCGAGGAATACGACTTTCTTTATCCGTTGTTGACTTACGATCGCTACGGCCGGGAGTACCGCTGGCAAATTTTGCAATTGTTCAACTTCACGGGCGGACAAACGCAAGAGGAGGACATGCGCCGGCGTTTCACTTTGTTCCCGATCTATTTTCAACAGCGCGGCGATGATCCCGGAGACAATTACACCGCGGTGTTTCCCATTTACGGCGAGGTGCGCAACCGAATGTTCCGCAGTCGGACGGAGTTCATTCTTTGGCCAATGTACGTGAAGACGGTAAAGCGCGGGCGGAACAGTCCCCTGCCGAATGACCCGTTCCTGGCGGCGCGGTATCAGCGCCTGGAGTCACGCCGCGGAGAAGTCACCACTTACAATTACTTCTATCCCTTCTTTCATTTGCGTCATGGAGAGGGCTTGAAAGGCTGGCAGTTCTGGCCCTTTTACGGTCAGGAGCACAAAGACATCACGACCAAAACAAATGACTGGGGCGATTTGGAAACCACCTACGGATTCGACAAGAGTTTCATTCTCTGGCCGTTCTACGCCAGGCAGGCACGCGAAATCGGGAGCGAAAACCGCGAGGACGAATTGCTGTTTTTCCCGTTCTATCACAGTTTCCGATCACCGACTCGCGACTCAACGGGATATTTTCTGGTGAGAATCACCGATGATCGCGGCCGAAAATACCACGAGGTGGACGCGCCATGGCCGCTGATTGTGTTTGCCCGGGGGGAAGGCAAGACGGCCAATCGCGTCTGGCCGTTCTATGGTCACGCTTACAACAGCTCTCTCGAAAGCACTTTCTTCCTGTGGCCACTTTACAAATACAACGGCATCAACGGGGAAACCCTCGACCGCGACCGCACCAGAATACTCCTGTTTCTGTATCAATACGTGCGCGACAAGAACCTTGAAACGGGCAAATATCGTTCGCGCACTGATCTTTGGCCCTTCTTCGTTCATCACCATGAATTGGACGGCACCTCACGCCTCCAGGTGCTCGCGCTTCTGGAATCACTTCTACCAATGAGCAAAAGCATCGAGCGCAATTACTCGCCGCTTTGGTCGGTTTGGCGCTCCGAGAACAATCCTTCCACCGGCAAGAAGAGTCAGTCGTTGCTGTGGAATCTTTATCGCAAGGAGACTACGCCCACGACCAGAAAAGGCTCGCTATTTTTCGGCCTTTTCCAGTATGAATCCAGCGCGGAGTCCAAACACTGGCGGTTGTTTTACCTCCCGCTGAAAAAATCGCAAAAGAGTTCCGATCATGTTCCAGAACATCGGTGAAATGGTGCTGCTTTTCTGGCGCACCTTGCTGGCGCTGCCGCTGACCTGGCGGCAGCGCGGCAAGGTTTATGAGCAGTTTTTCGAGATTGGCAATGCGAGCCTGCTGATGGTCTGCGTTCTTTCGTTCTTCCTTGGTGGCGTCATTGCCCTGCAAACCGGGCCGGTACTGGTCGAGCGTGGACTGCACAATGCGGTCGGCGGTCTGGTTGGAATCGCCATGGCCAAGGAACTTGCCCCCATCATGATGGCGATTCTCATCGCGGGTCGCATCGGTTCGGCCATGGCCGCCGAGATCGGCTCCATGCAGGTGTATCAGGAGATTGATGCCTTGCGCACGATGAACATCAATCCCATCCATTACCTCGTGCTGCCGCGGCTCGTGGCAATCGCGGTGGCGTTGCCGATGTTGGTGATTTTTTCCGTTCTCGTGGGTTGGCTGGGCGGCGCCGTGGTGGCCGAGGTCACCGGCCAGATTGATATTTCGTTCCGATCCTTTTTTGAAGCCATGAAGGATGTGGTGGACCTTGACGACGTGCTGAACGGAGTGTTTAAGAGCTTTTGCTTTGCGTGGATCGTTGGCGTCGTCGCCTGCCATCAAGGCCTGGTGACCCGCGGCGGGCCGCGCGGAATTGGCCGCTCCGTGACGAAAGCGGTCGTGAACTCCATCGTGCTGATCATCATGTTCGACTACGTGCTCACGCGCATCCTGCTGAAATAAAGATGAGCGAGACCACCAATAATCATCACGGCGTGAGTGTACAGGTGCGGGGATTGTCCCGGCGCTTCGGAAATCACGAAGTGCTTAAAGACATCGCCCTTGAGGTCAAGCCGGGCGAAATCTTCGTAATCATGGGCCCGAGCGGCAGCGGCAAGAGTGTTTTGTTGCGACACATTATCGGGCTCGAAACTCCAAATTCCGGCGAGATTCTCATCAATGGCGAGTCCGTTCATTCGGAAAATCTTGCCAGCAAGTATCGGATGGCGATGGTCTTTCAGTCCGGGGCTTTGCTGAACTCACTCACGGTTGGTGAAAACGTCGCCCTGTATCTTACCGAGCACCGGCTCAAGCCTCCCGCCGAAATCCGGCGCATTGTTGCCGCCAAACTTGAAACCGTTGGCCTCAAAGACACCGAGGCCAAGTTTCCCAGCGAACTCTCCGGCGGCATGAAAAAGCGCGTTGCCATCGCGCGCGCCCTGGTCATCGAACCCCAATTGATTCTCTACGACGAGCCAACCAGTGAGCTGGATCCGATTTCCTCGATTGTCATCGGGCAGGAAATCCTGAAGCTCAACCAGCGCACGGGCGTAACGTCGTTGGTCGTCTCCCACGATCGCGACCTCGCTTTCGGTATCGCGCAGCGGATTGCCGTCATCCACGAAGGTGAGATCGTTGCGCTCGGCGCCCCGGAGGAGGTTCGGCAAAGTCCTCATCCGGTAATCCGCGAATTTCTCAACGCAGACTTTAAACGCGAACCCATCAAATCATGAAAAACACGCTCGAAACCCGTCTTGGCCTCTTCGTCGCCCTTATCGTCGTGGCCGCCTTTTTCATCATGTTCATCATTGGCGGCCTGGAACGATTCAAAGCCGGTCTGCGAGTCAACGCGCTATTCATTACCGCTCAAGAGTTGAAAATCGGTGATCGCGTGAAACTGGCCGGCGTTGAAGTCGGCAAGGTGGAGTCCATCTCGCTGACCAACAACAAGGTGATGGTCACCATGAAACTGCGCGCCAATGCACCGGTCAAGACAGACAGCGTCGCCTCCATCAAGTTCGCCGGTTTGATGGGCCAGAACTTCGTATCGCTGGATTTCGGCTCGGGCCGCGCGCCCAACGTCAGTGATGGCACCACGCTCAGTTCCACCGAACAAGCCGACCTCAGCGTCATCATGCAGAAACTCGATAATGTTGCGTCCGGCGTCGAAAACCTCACGAAGAGCCTCACCGGGGATACGATTGAAAATCTCGTGGGCCCGCTCACGGACTTCATCAAGCAAAACACCGGGCCCTTGACCGCCACCATTGCCAACATGCGCGCCATGTCAGCGCAGATTGCGGAAGGCAAGGGCACCGTGGGCAAACTCATCTACGACGAATCTTTCTACAACACCGCTTTGGCCACCGTCTCCAATCTCCAGTCCACCAGCGACGAGATAAAGGTTGCTTTGGGCGACGCGCGAAAAGTTCTCGATGGAGTCAACAAAGGCGAAGGTTCCATCGGGAGAATGTTGAAGGACGAACAGCTTTACAACGAAGCCGCCGCCTCGATGACTCAGCTCAAGGAGATTCTCCAAAAGATCAACCAGGGCGATGGCACCATCGGGAAACTGGTGAACGACCAGGAGTTTTATAAGAACGCCAAACTCACCTTACAGAAGGTGGACAAAGCCACTGAGGGTTTGGAAGACCAGGGGCCATTGAGCGTGCTCGGTATTCTCGCCAACAACTTGTTCTGAGCCGGCGTGCGTTTTACAAAGCAAAAGGTACGGCGCGATGCCGTACCTTTTGCGTAGACGGCAGTCTAAACCAGACTTAATTCTTGGGTTGCGGGCGCTCGCCGCGCGGACGATCAGGACCGGCGCGACGACCTTCGCCCCGCGGGCCACGTTGGTCGCGGGTTTTTTCCCATTTAGCATATTGGTCGGCGGTAAGGATCTCCTTCATTTTTCCATCAAACGCTTTTCGGACCGCCTGCATCTTTTCCCGTCGCTCTTCTGGAGTTGCGTCGCGCAATCCGCGGACGGCGTCGGCTTGTTCCTTGATGGCGGCCTCGACCTTCGTTTTCTGGTCCGCGGTGAGCTTGAGTTCTTCGGCAATGCGGTCGAGCCGCTCCTTGGCCTGCTCTCCACGTGGCCCCGGGCGTTGACCTGCCGGAGGACGTTCCGGTTTGTTTTCCTGCGCCTGCAGCGCGGGAGTGAACGCCATCAACGCGCCCACGATCACCAATAAACTGACTTTGTGCATCTTCATAACTGTCATGGTCTTTCTATTTTTTGCCGCGCCCTCATGGCGCAGCCGCTGGGGAGAGAGACGCGGCCAAAAGAAATTGGTTACAGCGGTGCCGGAAAAATCCACGCGTGACTTTGGCTTGGTTTCGTGGAATTCTCCCCCCTTCTATGAAAAACTCATTTCTGATTTGCTCGATGCTGCTGGCACTGGGGATGACCGCGGTCAGCGCCCAGGAAACCAAGAAGGAAGGAAAGCCGTCTTCGGCGGCGCCGGATTTTAGAGACCCGTCCAAGCTCACGGAAAAGGCGCCGGAAACCTTCAAGGCGCAGTTCGACACCACCAAGGGAAAGATCACGATTGAGGTCACTCGGTCGCTCGCGCCCAATGGGGCCGATCGTTTCTATAATCTCGTTCGCTCGGGTTACTTCAAAGACATCGCGTTCTTCCGTGTCGTTCCCGGATTCATGTGCCAGTTCGGGATCCACGGTGATCCGGAGGTCTCGGCCAAGTGGCGTAATGCCAACATTCCGGACGACCCGGTCAAAGCCAGCAACGTCCGTGGCGCAATCACTTTCGCGACCGCCGGGCCGAACACGCGCACGACGCAGTTGTTTATCAATTTTGGCAACAACGCCGGTCTCGATGGCCAGGGTTTCTCTCCGTTCGGCAAAGTCGTCGAAGGCATGGACGTGGTGGACAAGATCAATGGCGAATACGGCGAGAACCGTCGCGAAGTTCAGGGTCGCCTCCAGGCGGAGGGTAACGCTTATTTGAAAACCGCGTTCCCGAATCTCGATTACATCAAGTCCGCGACCATCCTTCCCGCCGGTGGCGAAAAGAAGTAGCGATCACTTTTATGAGCGAAGTAGCCATTATCAAAACTTCCGAGGGTGAAATGGTCCTCGAGTTCTGGCCGGAGGTCGCGCCGGGCCACGTGGAGAATTTCAAGAAGCTCGCCAACCAGGGTTTCTACGACGGGACGTGCTTTCACCGCGTCATTAAGGACTTCATGATCCAGGGCGGCGATCCCAACACCAAGGATGAAGGCAAGCAACGTTCCTGGGGTACCGGGGGGCCGGGCTACCAGATTAAAGCGGAATTCAACGACAAGGCCCACGTGCGCGGCGTGCTTTCCATGGCCCGCTCCAGCGACCCGAATTCTGCCGGCTCACAATTCTTCATTTGCCATGGCGATCCGCGCTTTCTCGACCGCCAATACACTGCGTTCGGGATGTTGATTAAGGGTGACGACGTGCTGGAAACAATTGCCACCACGAAGACCGCGCCTGGCGACCGTCCTCTCAAACGCATGCACGTCGAGAGCGTCAAAATTGCTCCGCGCGAATCGGTCCAGTAATTGGAACTTTGCCGGACGCGAATGAGGTGCATACTTCATTCGCGTTTTTCTTTTCATGAACCAGGCCGAACTTACACAAGTGCTGGTGGCATTGGGTTGCCCTGCTGACAAAGCGGCGGAAATGGCGGCACAACTGGACAAGCGTGCCCAGCAACTCGCGAGAGAGAAGAGCCGCTCGTACGAGGAGGCTCTGACCCACTTGCTGACGCTCATGAAGCAAGGCTGGGCGGCCAAGGAAAAGGGCTTCTGAATTTCGGCGCGCGGAATTAGCATTTGCACGTGCGGTGGTCGCACCTCTGGAGACATTTACGCATCCATGATCAAGCCTTGGAAACTCAACAGCACGAAACAACTGGCGGACTACCGCATCTTCACCATTCGCACGGATCTCAAGGTCTCGCCGCGCACTCAAGCGGAACATGACTTTTTTGTGATTGATTGCGCCAACTGGGTGAACGTCATCGCGGTAACGCCGGAGCAGCAAGTGGTGATGGTCGAGCAATATCGCCACGGCTCGAATACGGTGGAACTGGAAATTCCCGGCGGAATGATCGACCAAACGGATGCTTCGCCAGTCGCAGCCGCCGTTCGTGAACTACGAGAGGAAACCGGCCACGAGGGCGAGAAGGCCAGATTGATCGGCGAAATCTTTCCGAACCCGGCCATCATGAGCAACATCTGCTACACCGTGCTCGTGGAGAATTGCCGCTGCATTCACCCGGTTCAGTTCGATCATGGCGAAGACATCATTACGCGGCTCGTTCCCGTGGCCGAACTCCCCAGGCTGGTCGCCCAAAAGAAAATCGGCCACTCGCTCGTCGCGGTGGCCTTGTATCATTTTGAACTCTGGCAACGGGGGCTCAAACCCGCGGTGTAGTTCGAGCGTCGCTCAATTCTTCTTGAAGAAATCCTTGATGACGTCGACCACGCGCTGGATCTGCGCGTCGGTCAGCTCCGGATAAATCGGCAGGCTCAGGCATTCGCGCGCGGCTTTTTCTGAAACCGGGAATGCCCCTTCCTTGTAGCCGAGGTCGGCATAGCATTTCTGCAAATGCAAGGGCAACGGGTAGTGGAGCGCACAACCAACGCCATTCGCTTCCAGGTGCTTCTTCAAATCATCGCGCTTCGGGTGGCGCACCACGTAGAGATGCCAGACACTTTCGGCCCAAGCCGCCTGGGCGGGAAGTTTGAGCGGTGTGTCCTTGAGCAACTCCGCATAACGTTTCGCGACACGCTGACGCCCGGCCGTCCAGGCGGGCAGGTGCGGCAGCTTCACACCAAGAACGGCGCCTTGAATACCTTCCATGCGGTAGTTGAAACCGACCTCGTCGTGATAATAGCGAACCGATGAGCCGTGCTCGCGCAAGGAACGTGCGCGTTTGGCGTATTCGGCGTTGTTGGTGACCAGCGCGCCACCCTCACCAGCCGCACCCAGATTTTTGCCGGGATAAAAGCTGTAGCAGGACATCGCGCCAAACGTGCCGATGGTCTTGCCTTTGTATTTTGCGCCATGCGCCTGGCAAGCATCTTCCACGACGGGCAAATTGTGCTTCTTCGCCACTGCCATGATGCCGTCCACGTCGAACGGATGACCATAGAGATGCACCGGCACGATGGCTTTGGTTTGCGGCGTAATCGCCTTTTCAATGAGCGCCGGGTCCAGGTTGAACGTGGCGTCGTCGATGTCCACGTAAACCGGCCGGGCATTCACATAGGAGATCGCCCAACTGGTGGCGACAAACGTATGCGGCGTGGAAATGACTTCATCGCCTTGCTTAATGCCCAGCAGCAACATCGCGACGTGCAAAGCGGAGGTGCCGCTGTTGAAAGCAACGCAGTGTTCCGCACCGCAAAACTTCGCGAAATCTTTTTCAAACTGCACCACGTCCGGTCCGAGACAGAATGAGCAGGCGTCAATGTTGCGGGCGATGGCGGCGTCAATTTCCTTGCGCAGGGGACGGATTTGCGCGGGCAGATCGAGATACGGGACTTTATCGTGCATTTTATTTTGATTCCAGGTCGTTGCAGACCGGGCGCAAAGTAGCGGATGCAGCGAGGTGGGGAAAGCGTTTCAATTACCGACAGTCGTTCCGGGAATCCCGGGATGCACCGGATCCGGATTCGACTTCAACCAGTCTTGAATGCGTGCCGACCATGCGTTCCAGTTGTTGCCATAATCATCGCCCAGGGTATTGCGCAGCAATTGAGCCGCGTCACTCGCCTGAGACGAAGAGGAACGCGCCACCTGCAACAGCGTGGGCAGTCGAATCGAGTTGGGACGGCGCTGCAGGTCGGCGTAGATGACCCCGCGCACATTCTGGGGGATTGAAGCATTGGTCAAATACCCCGCCCACGTTGCGTAGGACTCGTCCGGGAGCAAATTTGAGATGTGATTTGCGGCCTCGAATTGTCCCGCGGGCGGCAGCGTGGGGAACTGGGCCATGAGGTTTTTTGCCTGGTCCGCCGGAGTCGCTCCTGACTTGATCGCCTGACTGATGACCGGTTGCCAGGTGGGCGTTGAGACGATCACCGGCGCGCTGGCGGCGGTTGTCGTCGGGGTATTTCCCCGAGCCCGCACCTTCAAGGCATCGGCATCCAGCAACTCATCATCGCCCGAACCGTCCTTTCTGGAGGAGCGTTCCCACCAGATGCTGGCAATGCCCAGCACCAGGCCAATGGCGATCATCCACCTGAAATTGAAACGCATACCTCCTGGAAAGCAGGATTTCCGCCAGTGTGGCCCGATTTCGTCAACTCCACCTGGCAAAAGCCGCTATGAACGGCACCGTTTTTGCCCCCTGAAGCGGTGGTTTACCGGATGGTGTCACGTCTTGAACTGCAGAGCGTACAATTTCTGGTAAACCCCACCCAGTTTGATCAGTTCATCGTGGGTGCCCGTCTCCACAATACGGCCCTGGTCCATCACCACAATCAAATCGGCGTGCAGAATTGTGGAGAACCGATGGGCGATGCAAAAGGTCGTACGACCCACCATGAGTTCATCGAGAACCGCCTGGACTTCACGCTCAATCTGTGGGTCCAACGCGTTGGTCGCTTCATCGAGAATCAGAATTGGTGCGTCCTTGATGACGGCCCGGGCAATGGCCAGCCGCTGACGCTGGCCTCCGGACAGGTTCACGCCTTTCTCACCGATCACCGTATTGTAGCCGTCCGGTTGTTCGACGATGAATTCATGCGCGTGAGCGTGCTTCGCTGCTTCAATGATGTCCGCTTCCGACGCGCCCGGGCGTCCAAGGGCGATGTTGTTGCGTATGGTGTCGTTGAACAGGATGGTTTCTTGGATCACCACGGCAATCTGACTTCGCAGCTCGCTGGTAGCAACGTCGCGAATATCAACTCCCCCGATGCGAATGCTTCCTTTCTGCGGATCGTAGAAACGCAACAGCAAATTGGTGAGAGTAGTCTTGCCAGAACCGCTGTGCCCCACCAGCGCCACCAACTGGCCTGGCTTCACCGTCAGCGTGACATCTCTAACAACCGTTTTCTCGCCGTAGGCAAATTCGACGTGCTCGAAAGTGACCTCCGCACCCGCAGCCTGGAGCGGCCTGGGATTGGCCGGTTCGGGAATGGAACTTTGCGTGGCGAGGAGTTCGAACACGCGTTCACTCGCCGCCTGTGCCTGCAAGAGATTATTTTGCAAACGAGCCAGCTGCTTGATCGGGCGATACATGGAGTACATCGAACCCAGCATGATGATAAAGTCCCCATAATCGATCTGCTTGTTGCCACGCAAAACCAGATAGAGAAACACCAGGGCAACTCCCACGGATCCGCAAGTTTCCAACAACGGCCCCGGAGTTTCAATCGAGCGCACAATCCGCATGAAAAGCCCGACGACCTTCGATGAAGCGCTGCGAAATTGCGCGGTGACGGTGCGCTCCAGGTTGTAAGCCTTGATGATGCGGAAGCCGGTGAAGGCCTCAGTCATTACGCTCGACAATCCCGCCAGTTCATTCTGCATCTTCCTGGCGCTGCGCCGTCCCTTGCGACCGTAAATAATAATGGGGATGACACAAAGCGGCATGACGATGATTGAAATTGCCGTCAGCCCGGGCGCTTTCCACAGCAACAGAGCCACCAGACCGATCAGTGTGGCCGGGTCCTTGATGATCGTGACCGTGGCGTTGCTGATGATGTTTTGGAGTGTGCCCGTATCCATCATCGTGCGTGACATCAGTTCGCCCGTGTTGGTTTTGGCAAAAAAGCCGGAAGACAAACTCATGAGATGCTCGAAGAGCCGCACCCGCAAATCGGTGACCGCCCGGATGGATACCCATTGGAGGCAATAGGAATTCAAGTATCCCAAAAGGCCGCGCAGGAACATCACGAAGGGAATCAGGCTGACAAGAATAATGACCGCGCCAAGGTTCGTTCGGATGTCCGAACCGGCTAATGCCTTTTGCACGGTGGTGAGCCAGTCCAGGACAAATTGCGGGACCAATTCTCGAGCAAATGGCGGCAACCCTTTCAACACGCTCTCGGCAGAAATTGCTTCGGGCGTAAAGATGAGTTGAAAAACGCCGGTGGCCACCACGATGGCCAAAGGCTCGACAAAGCCGGCCAAGATTCCAAAAAAGACGCCCAGACCCAGCCGAAAGCGGTACGGCTTGACGAGTGGTATCAGGTGTTTGATGAATTGAATCATCCAGCGCAAAAAATATGCGTGAGCCTGCGCGCGCTAGGCGAGTTAATTATTGAACTGAGCGATGACATCAACCAGGGAGGCGAAGTGCCTTGAACAGTTCGTTAACGTGATACGCGACCTGCGGATTATACGTTAATGCGGCAACCGGGTCGGTAATGCGATGAGTATTGTTGGCGGCCAAATCGAGCGCGGCCCGGATGGCGCCTTGAATCGAATTTGAATCCCACACTGAAAAGGGTACGACGCCCCCCGGTTGAACCACTTCCAGGCAGCCGATGTTTTTTTCAAACACCAACCGCGTGCCGGTCATCACGGCTTCCACGCCGACCAACCCGAAAGGTTCATAATAGGAGCCGAGGATTGCAAAGTCCGCCGCGGCATAAGCTTTGGCCATGTCCTGAACATAGCCAAGGTGAAACAGGAATGGCGCATGGAATCCCCGCGGTGGACTGCCCGCCACCGCCAGAACTGCTCGTTCGCTGAAGCCACGCATGGCATCAAAGATGGGACGCAGTCCCTTGCGCTTGTGGCCTGTTGACGGAAAGAGAAAGACCACCTTGTCAGCGGGTAATCCGAGCTCCCGCCGGCATCCCGCCCGGAAGTCGGGACCCGCTGAAGCCGTGAAGCTCGTAGCAACGGGCGGATGCAACGTCACAATCTTCTCCGCCGGCAGGCCATACAACGTCACGAGTTCCCGGGTACAGAGATGCGAATGAGAAATGATCCGCCTGGCAAAACGGTAGGCCTGAGTTTCCATCCAGATGTGAAGGAGATCAAACGGATCGGTCCACTTGCGCAAGTTGCGCAGATAACCACGGTGCGTGCCTCCGCAGATGACCGCATCGCGCGCCTTGACCCGGGTCAAAGCGATTTGATGACCACGCAGCTCCGGACCGGCTCGTTCGATCTGCCGGAAGAAATGCATAGCCCGCAATTTCTTGAGCGCCCCAGGGACGGGATATTCGTGCACCTCAATTCCCATTTCCCGCGCGAGCGTCGGGTCCGCACTGCTGCAATGGAAGATGACGCGACAGTCCACCTCTTTGAGACCTTTTGCCAGCGTGAGGGCGTATTGCTCCATTCCGCCGCCGCGGCTGAACTTGTCGTGGATAAGTTGGATGACTGTTCCCGCGGGACTCGCAGAATTGCCTTTTGTCATTGTCGCCTCAAAGGTACCCTGCGCCAGTTTGCGGGACCGCCCGGATGCTAGATTACGCATGTCCAGCCAAGCGACGAAAAAATTACCCATCTCCCTCTGCCTGATTTCCGGGGCGGAAGTGCATCGCATCGGACGGGCGCTGGAAAGTGTGGCCGCCTGGAGCAGCGAAATCATTGTAGTGCTGAACGAGGACGTCAGCGATGGAACGGACGCCATCGCCGAGCGCTTTGGAGCAAAAGTTTTTCGTGAAACCTGGAAGGGATTTATCGGGCAAAAACAGAGCGCCGCAGAAAAGGCGACTCAACCCTGGTTGCTCAACCTGGATGCCGATGAAGTAATTACGCCGGAGCTGGCGCAGGAAATCGGTCAGGTTGTGAGCAATCCCACATCCGCGCACGCAGCCTACGAGTTCCCACGTTTGACCTTTTATTGTGGTCGCTGGATTCGTCACGGCGATTGGTATCCGGATCGCGTGTTGCGCCTGTGGCAACGGGACAAGGCGCACTGGGCCGGCCAGGAGCCGCATGCACGACTGGAAGTGTCTGGCTCGGTGGGACGACTGCGGTCCGATGTGCTGCACTACACGAACGAAAACATCGCCCGACAAATCAGCAAAATTGTTCCTTATCAAACCGCGTCGGTGAAGCAGTGCCTCGAAAGGGGAAAATCTGCCGGCTGGGTTCAACTGCTGCTGCGACCGGCCTGGCGTTTCTTCCGGGCGTACGTGGTGCGACTGGGTTTTCTCGACGGCTGGCGAGGGTTTTATATCGCCGCGCTGAACGCCTTTGCGGTAATGACACGCTACGCAATGGTACGCGAAGCGCGACATGACAAGCATCCCGATTGATCCCATTTGGCCCACGCTACAGGATCCGGGAGGCTGGCCGCCGCAAACAGTCTGTGGAGTGCCCAACCGGAACATGTCCATGGGGTATATCCCTAACCCGGTCCGGGCGACTTGATTCTGGTTCAAATCATTAGTAGCCTTGGCTTTAAAAGATGCGGACGTTTCGCCTGTTCTATCTCGGTAACGCTTTCCCTCCTGGCGTCTCAGCAGTATTTCCCGAACTGCAGCCCGCCGGCCATTTGATTGAAACCAGTCTCATCCATTCGCTGAGCGACTATTGCGCCGTGCGTTCCGTTGGCATCTCCCGCATCGATGTTGCTGGCTTGACTCTCCGCGCGGCATCTCCGGGGTTGCCGAACACGTTGAATCTTTTGGAGCGACCTCCGGAAATCTGGCATCGGTGGCGCGCCCTCCGGCTGCTGCGGCGCCATTATCAAAAGTGGCAAACCGAAGGGTGGCAGCCGGACCTCATCATGGTTTGCAATTTTTCGCCAGTTTACAACGCCTTCATCCGGCAAATAGCCCGCCAGGCCAAGCGTCCCAACCTGGTGCTTTACATGGCGGACAGCACTATACTGGATGCGCCTTTGTCACCCACCCGGCGGTTACGGTACCGGCTTAAGCCATTCAAATGGCTGGACAATGAGATGGCAGAACTTTACGACGCCTGCGTCGCGGTCAGCGCGGAGACCGAAGCGCGTTTCAAGGAACGTAATGTCCCGTGGCTGTGGCTGCCCAATGGCATCGACCCGGCACGCGCTCGCCGCAACGGGTCAGCAACCGCAACGGGGCCCATCACCTTTGGCTACTTCGGACACGCCGGTGATCACAGTGGCATCTCGCATCTGCTCGAAGTGTTCACCGCGGCCTCCCGTCCCGCGCAGTTGAAAGTTAGCTGCTTCGGCAAAGCACGCGCTCAGTTGATGGAAAGATTTGGTCAGGCGCGGAATGTATCCTTCCATGGCCCTTTTGATCCTGAGGGCTGTGTTGATTTCGGGGCGAGTTGTGACGTCCTGGTGAATCCCAGACCCAGAATGCCGGGTAACCGAAACAACTTCCCAAGCAAGGTATTTGAATACGCGCTTACGGGTCGTGCGGTACTCGCAAATCAACTCTCCGGCTGTGACAGAATTTTAGGACCGCACGCCTACTATTTTGACGGTGACAACTATCGTCCCAGCCTGGCGCGAATGCTTGATTCATTGGCTGCAACCCCGCGTCCGGAACTCCGCGAGCGCGGTGCGGCCCTGCAGCGCCATATGCTCACAGAGTATTGCTGGCAGAAGCAGGGCCAGCGTCTTGCCGCGTTCCTCGCCGACTGTCTGGGCAGTCCCCGCGCGCGGACGTCACTTCACGATGCTCCGCGTGAACCGGTGGCCGCATCGAAGGCCGCGCTAAGTTTTGCCAGTTCCAGTTCCTCGTACAACTTGCGCGATCTTCGTTGAGCCCGCTTTGCCGCTTGAAAGAAACGCCGCTTCCGGCCGAACTTGGTGGCGAGGTCGCAAAAATACTTCAAGTGCCACCAGCCATTAATTGGAGGAGGAGCAGCGTTGATCCCGTGCAATTGTTTCACCACGAAGACGGAGAACTGAATTCCTTCCAGCAGCCGGATAAGATAATCCTCACTGAGGCGCTCCGGCGGAATGAGATGTCGTAATCGCAACGCCGTGAATACTCCCCGCTGCCAACCGCAGGCACACGCAAGTATTGCCATGTCGGTATCTCCCGACGAACCAAGGCTGACGCCACGCCGATCCAGGCTGGTTCGCAGTTCGGAATTCCTGGCCTCGTTCAGGTAGGCCAGAGCGACTTCGCGTCGAACACACATTCCCGCCCCCACGGGCAACGGCTCCTCCAATCGAATTTCCTGGCTCGTTGCATCGCGCTCGATCGGCCGCTCCACCAGGAACGTCCAATACTTGCGCGTCCACTCCGGCGGAGTCATCTCAAACTCCAGCTCAATCCGACCGCTCCAAATGCCGAGCTGCGGACGGCTCTTGGCCAACTCCAATGCCGCCTCAAGATAATTTGGGGCCAGCACGTTGTCGTCATCCACAAAGACGAGCAAATCCGCGCGTGACTCTCGGATGCCCCGAAGTCGGGCATGGGTCAGCCCCAGTTCGTTCTCCCGCAGCACCCGCGCTTGCGGATGCCAGCTGAGGTCCAACCAACCTGACACGGGCTCGGTCGAAGCGTTATCGATGATGAGCAATTCCCAATCCCGCACGCTCCAGCTTTGGCGTCGTAACGCGTCAAGCGCAGCGTTCAAATACGGTACCCGTGGATTGTGCGTGCACACAATCACACTCGCGCGAGGATTTGAATCAGTCACCGGCGACATTTCACCGCCATTCTGTTCAGTCGTCCAGAGACTTCAACTTCCAATCAACTTTCGGGAAGGCACAGAACGGTCTTGCGGCGTTAAGGTCGGACGCGACACTCTTGGGCGTGTCGGCGGAACAATCATCGCGTGAATCCTGTGTCGTTTGGGGAGGCTACGGTTATGGCAACACCGGTGATGATCTTTTGTTGGCCATCGCCGTGGCAGACCTGCGCCAACACTACGGTGACAATATCCAGATCTTGTCACCGGCTCCGGAACAAACCCGTTTGTATCTCCGTGATGCCGCCATTGTTCTTCATCCGTCGAGCCGTCCCCGGCGAGCCTGGGAGAAGTGGCTCTGGCGCCTGGCAGAATGCGCCGAGAAAGCGCAATTGATTCCACTGGCTGATCGACTTCATCGCGCGATAATGAAAAACGCTGAGCGCCTTTCGGACGAGCCGACGTGGTTGAAAGCGATGGCATGTGCCTCCCGACTGCATCTCGCCGGTGGAGGTTATTTAACCGACCGATTTCACTTACGCCACTTTCTCCGTCCAATGCGTCTCGCTCGCAGCCGGGGCATCCCGATCACAACCTCGCCACTCGGGCTCGGCCCGTTTCAGAATCCTGCGAATGCCGCCGCCGTGGCACGCTGTTTACGGGGTGCGAAGCTCATCGTGCGCGACGAGGATTCATTGCGCTATTGCCAGGCGCAGGGCCTGAGCGTCATCGAGCAACCGGACGATGGTTTTCGTTGGAAGCAGATGATTGATACGCCCGCGCCGTCAGCATCAACCGCCGACCGGATTCTCGGGGTTTGCATTTTCTCGCAGTATAGCGACCAGTGGTCGGACCGAGTGGAACGCTGGTGGGTGGATTCCCTTCGGGGACTGTCGCGAGCTTGGCCCGATTACAAGTTGGAGGGCTTCTGCTTTCACACGCAACCGGACATGGACTACGAAACCACGCGCCGTTTGTTCGCGCGCGCTGAATTGGATTCCAACGATGTCCAGCCTCCCCATAGTGATTATCGGGCGGCGCTGGCGAACCTCGCACGGTATCAAGGAATTCTCTCAAGTCGCTTTCATGCTGTGGTCACCGGGTCGGCGATTCACATCCCCTGTGTGGCGACCGCGCTCGACACCTACTACGAGGCAAAAATGCGCGCCGCGCTGAAATACGCCCCCGCTCCAGTGCTGATTCTCAACCCTGCGCACGACTCAGCTCACGCGGCCGCCGAATGGGTGGCGGGCCAATTTCGGTCGCCTTTACGCTCGAAGGCTTAAGGGAGCAACAATTGACGCATGGAGCATTCAACCGTCAGGTATCAGTCACCCAAAATTCACGGGGATACAATCCACTGGAGCGGAGAACTGACCTGGCGCGGAAATGCTGCTTCAATTGACTTTGTTTTCACCTGCCCGGAGGCTCGATCGTTTGTTCCGCGAATCCGCCCTATTCTGCTCGCGTTCCTCCTTCCCGCGATGCGGATCGGACTTCCATTACGCCTGGAAGATCCGATTGACCAGACGACGTTCGACAATTTGATGGAATGGCAGTGCGCGATGGCCTGTTGGTCACCTCAAAAGCTGAAAGTTGTGCCCATCCGTTGTCCGATTGAGCCCGAACCAGCGAAGCCCGATGCCGCCTCGGGGCGCGGTGCGTTGGCGGCCTTTCAGGCGGAGTGGATAGTTGCTTTACAGCTTACCGCCACACCGTTGCGGCTGATGCCGGACTCGAGCGCCGGACCCGTCTGGGAGCCGGATTGATGGTGCATGGGTTTGATATTCCAGAAACGCAACCCGACGTGTTCGAGCGTGCGTTCAAAAAGTCGGAGCAGGTATTGAACAGTCTGGGCCTGCCGGTTTATCGCCTGCGCACCAACTTGCGATCCCTTCCCGAAACGATCACCGGCGATTGGGAAGTTGAAGCGCATGGCATCTGGCTGGCCGCGGCGTTGGCGTGCCTTGAATCATTCTTTGACCGCGTGTTGATCCCGTCCACCTACGCTTACAACGTTTTGAAATTACCCTGGGGGTCAAACCCGGTTACGGACATCTACTTCGCATCACAGACCACGCCTTACTGGCACGACGGAGCCGCAGCACACAAGCTCACGAAAGTACAGGCGATCGCGTTGCACCCGGGAATTCAACGGGGGTTGCGGGTTTGCTGGGAGGGTGCTCATTTGGATCGCAATTGCGGACGCTGTTTCAAATGCGTCGCCACGCAGGTTTGTTACTGGTTGGCCGGGGTCGCCCAACCGGAGTGCTTTCCGACGGGCTGCCGTGTTGCTGATGTCAGTCGCGCTGCGCTGAAGAATGATCCCAACCGTCGGTTGTTTCAGATTCTGCGCGCGGAGGCGGAGCGCCAGGACCGGGCAGATCTGGCGCGCGCCCTCGCCACCAGCCTGGCCCGGAACACGCGCAAACGCCTTCGCCGAAAAATTAAGAGCCTTTTTAGTTCCAGCGAAATATTCTGAGCCCGAATATGAATGCCGCGCCTTCGGTTTTTGGCTGGCTGGAAGAATTCGCCGCGTGTGTGCGCAACCGCGATCTGGAACGCGGACGGCAACTGTTTGATCCCGGGGTGCGTTCGTTCGGCACGCGGGCTGAAGACGCACGCGACTTGAGTGACCTGTTGACCCGGCAGTGGACGCGTGTCTGGTTTAACACCCGGGGCTTCCGATTTCTCGAAGAAACTATCGAAGAACTCGCCTCGGAAGATGGGTCACAAGTCTGCGTGCTGGCGTTGTGGGAATCTGAAGGACTGACCGCAGAGGGAAGGCCATTTCGGCGGCGCGGACGATGCACTGTGGTGTTGCGCCGCAGGGATGCCGACGCAACGGGCTATGTGGCGGTGCACACCCATTTCTCCAAAACTCCAGCTGATGAATTGTGAAGCGGGATGGATTAAACCAGCTGGCTTGGGGAAGGTTCCACCAAACTTTGGTCGGCTGTGCTTTCCGACAGCGAGATTTCTCCCAGCGCATTCAACACGGCGTGAACCGGAATGGCACTGGTTTCACGCGAACCAAAGTCTCGGGCCCGCAATAACCACCAATGCGGTGTGAGCGGTCGCCATCGTCGCGCGTTGGTGGGCCCTTCAAGTGTCACTAGTGGCACTTCCTGGGTCGCAATCAGATGCCCGAGTCCCCCTTCCACTGCCACGCAGGCGGTCAATCGTGCGGCGGCGGCATGGATCACCCACGCGAGGTTTTCCGCCGGTTTGTCCACGCTGGAGGGTCCAATCAAAATCGTGCCGGGCAAACGCCGCCTCAGCGTGGCCTCTTCCGCCGCCTCGCCCAGTCCCAGGAGCATCACTGGCGTGAGACCCAGCGTAGCGACTTTGGACGCCAGCTCCACAAACCGCTCAAGCGGCCAGCTTTTGATGGAAGACGAAGGGCCAGGCACAAGGCCAACATAGCGTCGTCCGGCGGGCAGGAGTCGCGCGGCTTGCGCGGTTGCCGTGGGCATTTCCGGCAATCGCGAGTCGGAGGGAAGCGACCGGCCCGCGGCCATTTCAATCATTTTGTGAAACCGCGCCGCGTTCGTGACGGGGCGCCGGAGTGGTTGCAAGCCGACGCCACGCCGTAACATGTAGCCGGCCACATTGGCGACATAACAGCGGACCCGCCAGGTCGCCAGATAACTCCACAGCGCGTTGAGATTACTGCGAAATTCAATGACGACATCAATCGGACCGAGTGCCGCCAGCTTTCTCGCCAGCGGTAACGGCCCACGATCGATCGGCTGCATGGTGTGAACCTCGTCCAGAAACTGACCCGCAAGCGGTGACATCGTCTTTGTGGCGTACACCGACGGGTGCGAGCAGAGATTCACAATCCGGTGTCTGGGGAAAGCAAGCCGGGCCGCGCGATACGTTGCAAGATGGATGACTGAATCCCCCAACGCTTCGCCTTTCTGCAAATAGACCAGCACCGGCTTCGAAGCATCCGGGCCGGCTTCAGTGGGCCGGTCGGCGACTAATCTCGGTGGTGTTGTTGCCATCACCTGGATCAGGGCGCTTGTGCGTTGAGCCTTTGCAATTGAAGAAACCTTGCTGTTGAGTCGACCGTCACCGGTGGCCACTTTACGCTCCTCGGAATTGTCGCCAAGGATTTTTTGCGGAGTTTGAAGGCCAGACTGCCAAGAAGCGATGACCGTAAGCGCAAACGCCTCGCCCGGCAAAGCGAGCGAGGCGTTTCGACGAGGAGAAGATGACTCAGAAAGAATAGTTCACGCTCACTTTGACGATCGGGTAGAACTGCCACGTGCCATCTTCAATCTCCTGAGTGATTGCATTTACATCTGAAGCATCCAGAGCATTTGGAGTTCCTGTTGTTACAGTGACATCCGGATTCCCGGTATAAGCGACGCCAACTTCCCCTGCCACCGACCAATGCTTCGCTTTGTCAAAGAAGTAACTAGCTCCAATTGAAACGTAGGGTGCCACCGGAAGTTGCTCAACCTTCATTGTTACATCTCCGATTTCCTCGGAATCATAAACAAAACCTGTATCGGTAAACCTAAGAAACGTTTGACCGGCGACCGGGGCCGCTGGAATCACACCAGTCGCTTCGTTCTGGTTAACCATGATTCCGACGGTGATTCGAAAGGTAGATTTCTTCCACGGGTAGATGTCCAAACCGATAGGCTCTGACATCAGACGATACTTCTTGTCGAACCTGGCTTGACCGATAACGTTTAGGCCGATGTCTACGATGTCAACTTGAGCACCCATGAATTCATCACCTGAATCCGTATATTCAAAATAGTCAAACCCTACGCGTGCGCCAAAGTGATCGGCAAAGCGCCAACTCAACGAGCCGCCAAGGCCGGTACTGGCCGCTTCGACACCCAATGTGAAAGGCCGATAATCAGGCGCGGCGGTCTTCTCCTCACTGGTTGCGGTTTCATCCGCCGCCGCTGCGGTTTGCGTGCTCAAGTTCGTTAGGACGCAGGCCAAAACGACACCTGTCAGGCTCAAGATCCGTTTCATCATTTTCCTTTTTGGTTGGTTCAACCGGAGAATCCTCTCCGATGGTTGACATTCAGCCAAAGGCATGCCACCGGAGGATT
>DASUGI010000130.1:0-17101 GCA_036274115.1 Verrucomicrobiia bacterium | reverse complement strand
GAGCGTTATCCTGCGTGGTCGCCGGACGGGAAGTTGATTGCTTATTTCAGCGATCGCACCGGAGAGTATGAATTGACCGTGCGCGACGCGGAGCGCAATCCCGAAGGCGACGGCGAGGAACGCACCTTGACCAATCTCGGTCCGGGCTTCCGCTATCACCCGCAATGGTCGCCCGACTCAAAGAAAATCGTCTGGATTGATCAGGCGATGAAGCTGTGGGTTTACGATTTCGATACCAAAACGAACCGTTTCCTCGACCAGCAACAGTGGATGTATCACGGCGCGCTTCAAGGTTTCCGCGTCAGTTGGTCGGCGGACAGCCGGTGGATTGCTTACGCCGGCGATCTCGACAGCCGCAACAGTGCGGTGATGCTCTACGACTTCAAGAACGACAAGCGCCATCAAGTGACGACTGGGTTTTACAGTGACGAAGAGCCCGTGTTCGACCCGGAGGGGAAATATCTTTACCTGCGCACGGGCCGGAGCTTTGGCCCGATTTACAGCGACCTGGACACTTCGTGGATTTACGCCAACACCATGCAACTCGCCGCCATTCCGCTGAGGAAGGATGTTCCGTCGCCGCTCGCGCCGCGCAATGACGAGGAAGGTGAAAAGAAGAAGGACGAGGACAAGAAGAGCGAAGAAAAGAAGGCCGACGAGAAGAAGCCGGAAGAAAAGAAACCGGACGACGCACAGAACGGCGAAAAGAAGACGGAGAAAACCGAATCCAAAGACGAGGCCAAAACGGAGGCGAAAGACACGGAGAAGAAAGACGATAAGAAGTCCGACAAGGATAAGAAGCCGAAGGCCGTGGAGATCGATCTCGATGGCTTTGAAGATCGTCTGGTGATCCTGCCGCCCAAGGCCGGTCGATATTCCGATTTGATCGCCGTATCGGGCAAGTTGCTTTATCGCTGGCTGCCGCGCACCGGCTCGGATGGATCGGCCAGCCCGCTGGAATTCTATGATCTCGAGAAGCGCGAAACCAAGCGCGTCAATGACGACGTGGATGACGTTGAGCTGTCGGCCGACCGCACGAAGTTGTTGGTCCGTAAAGACCGGAGTTATTCGATCATCGAACCCCGGGAATCGCAGAAGCTCGACAAGCGCATCGACACCGGCGGGTTTGAAGCGATGATCGACCCGGTCGCCGAGTGGAAACAGATTTTCACCGATGCCTGGCGACTTGAACGCGACATGTTCTACGACCCCTACATGCACGGCGTGGATTGGAAGTTGATGCGCGAGCGTTACGGGAAGTTGCTCGACGAAGCCGTGACGCGCTGGGACGTGAACTTCGTTCTCGGCGAACTCATTTCGGAATTGAACGCGTCCCACACTTATCGCAGTGGCGGTGATTTGGAACGCACTCCGGAACGCGGCGTGGGTTATCTCGGTTGCGATTTTGCCCTGACGAATGGCGCTTATCGCATTGTGAAAATCATCACCGCCGCGCCGTGGGACAGCGAAGTGCGATCGCCGCTCCGGCAGCCGGGACTGACCAACGTGCACGAAGGCGATTATCTCCTGGCGATCAACGGCGAGCCACTGGACACGAAGCTTGACCCGTGGGCGCCCATGCAAGGTTTGGCGGACAAGCCGGTGTTTCTAACGTTGAATAGCGAGCCCACGCTGAAAGGCGCGAGAGAGGTGCTGGTGCAAACCATCGGCAGCGAGGCGCGCCTTCGCAATCTTGCCTGGATTAACGAGAATCGTTTGCGCGTCGAAAAGGCAAGCGACGGAAAGATTGGTTACGTCTATGTGCCGGACACGGGACAGAATGGGCAGAACGAACTGGTCCGCCAGTTCCGCGGCCAGGTCACGAAGGCGGGCTTGATCATTGATGAACGCTTCAACAGCGGCGGGCAAATCCCGGATCGTTTTGTCGAGCTGATGAACCGTCCGCTCCTGAATTACTGGGGTGTGCGCGACGGCAAGGATTGGCCCTGGCCGCCGGTGGCAAACTTTGGTCCAAAGGCCATGCTCATCAACGGCTGGAGCGGCTCAGGCGGCGATTGTTTCCCATATTACTTCAAGGAGGCGAAACTCGGACCGCTGATTGGCCAGCGCACCTGGGGCGGATTGATCGGCATGACCGGCTCACCCGGCCTCATCGATGGCGGCACCGTGAGCGTGCCGACGTTTGGCATCTACAACAAATCCAGCGAATGGATCATCGAAAGCTACGGCGTCGATCCGGACATCGATGTGGTGGATGACCCTGGCGAAATGGCGCGCGGCACGGATCCGCAACTGGAGCGCGCGATTTTCGAGGTGACGAAAGCTATTAAGCAAAATCCGCCGCCGGACATAAAGAAGCCGAAGTATCCGGATCGGTCGAAGTAGGAAACATCACTGCTTGCGACGAAAAAGCGGCGGTAAACGCGCCGCAGTCCAGACGCTTCGCGAGATTCAAACCGTGCGCATTCGCGACAGCGTTTGGAGTGCGATGGCTTTAGCACCGCTTTTCGTGGTCTGGAACAATCAACTTCACCAGGTCCGGCATTGAACTATCCGGCTTTTGCTCAATCCATTTGCCCTTCGCGTGTTTGCGAAACCAAGTCATTTGCCGTTTGGCGAACTGACGTGTTTTGGTTTTCACCAACTCAATCGTCTCTGGTAACGAGCGCTCACCCCGCAAGTGCTCGACGACTTGCCGATAGCCAATGGCTTGCATCGCCGTCCTGTTTTGCTCCAGTCCCCGATTCAGAAGTTGGCGTGTTTCCTCCACCAGCCCGGCAGCAAACATCTCGTCCACGCGCGCGTTGATCCTGGCGTGAAGGTCGGTATTGGTGCGGGAAAGACAGAAGAAGCGTGGTGTGGGCAGAAATGTGTCTGCCTCCTCTCCCCGGCCCTCTCCTCCCGTGGGGGAGGAGAGGGAGGAAGCAGACGCCGACGGTTTCCACTCCGCTCGTTGCGCGGAGAACGGTTTGTTCGTAAGTCTGATAACCTCAATCGCACGAATGACACGGCGTGGATTCTCCCGGTCAATGGAAGCAAACGTGACGGGGTCGCGCTGTTCCAATTCACGGAGCAGTTCAGCCAGTGGCGTCGCTTCCAGTCCGGCGCGCAGCTTCGCGTCCGCGGGCGGAGCTTCACCCAATCCTTCGAGATAGGCTTTGAAATACAAGCCAGTGCCACCGCAAAAAATCGGCACGCGATGGCGCGACTGGATTTCGGTTACGGCACGTTGCGCGAGGGCCACAAACTTCACCGCATCGAACGGTTCAGTGAGTTCCGCTACATCGATCAAATGCTGCGGCACTCGCGCGCGTTCCGTTGCGCCTGGTTTCGCCGTGCCAATGTCGAGTCCGCGATAGACCTGCATCGAGTCCACCGAGATGATTTCGCCGCCGAGTTTCTCGGCCAGCGCCAGGGCCACAGCGGATTTCCCAACCGCGGTCGGGCCGGCGAGGTAGAGGGGGTCTGGGGTCTGGGATTCAGGGTCTGGTGATGGGCGAGCGCTCATTCACTTGGCCGGCGACGCGTGAGAAGCGGGACGATTCTTCAGAGCCGCGAAGAACACAATTCCCGTGACCAAAATCGCGACGCTCACCAGATGGGCTGGCGTGAAACCGCCATGCAGGTGGGCGTCATTGTAATCGCCGCGAAACGCTTCTGAGATGGACCGCGTGAACGCATAGCAAATGAGAAAAGTGGCGAAGATCTGTCCATCGAACTTACGGCGATGACGAAACATCCAGGCCAAACCGAGATACAACGCGAGGTTTAGCAGCCCATCGTAGATCTGCGTGGGATGAATTGGGGCGCCGCTTGTGACGTGATCCGCTGGAAACCGGACGGCCCACGGCAAATCACAAGCCCGACCAAAACAGCACCCGTTCAGGAAGCAGCCGATGCGACCGAACATGGAGCCCAAAGCCACGCTGGGCGCAAAGACATCCGCCAGTTTCCAGAGCGGAAGTTTTTTGACGCGAGCAAAGATGATTGTCGTGAGCGACGCGCCGATGAGTCCGCCGTAAAAAACCAAGCCACCACGTTGGATCATGAAGATTTCCCACCAGGGTTGGCCGGCAAAGCTTTCCTTCCAGTAGGTGGCGACGTAGAGAACGCGGGCGCCCAGCACGCTGCCGAGCAACAACCACGGTACGACAAGGTCGGAAACATGCTCGCCAGAAATGCCCGCGAGTGGCGCGCGGCGCACGGCGGTCCACATGCCGGCCAGGAACGCCAGGGCGATCATGACGCCGAACCAATGAACCGTCAGCGGGCCGAGTTGGAATGCAATCGGATGCATTGTTCAGAACGTAGCGGGAACGGGGCCGAAGGAGAAACTGAATTTGCGTTTTGGGGTTCGGAGTTCCGGCTTCAGCCGGCGTCATTTGAAAGGCTGCTTCCTTAGCTTCTCGTAACGCGGCTGCCAGTCGGCCCAAAAAGCCGCCCAGGCGGCACCGGTAAAATTGGTTTGCGCCGCGGGCCAGAGTTTTTGCAGAGCTTCGATCTCCCGCTGGGCGAGTTTCTTGTCGCGCCATCGCAGCGCCGCTTCAGCAAGGTTCAGCCGATTCTCGGGATAATCCGGCGCGAGTTCGGCGGCGCGGGTGAGATGCTTGCGCGCCTTGCTTTGACTGCCCACGGTCCAGCCCGGGGCTTGCAAGTAAAGTTGCCCGACAAACCGGTCCGGACCAGCGTGGTCAAAGTTTTCATCAAACTGGCGCGCTTTTAAAAAACTGGTTTCCATCTCGCTAACCAGTGGCAATGCGCCCAGCAACTTGGTTCGCGCCAGTTGACCCAGATTCAACCCCAGATAGTACTGCCCCGGGGCGGATTTCGGGTCGCGCTGAAGAAGCCCGCGGCAAGCGGAAATACCCTGCATGGCAATGGCCGCGCGTTCGGTGTCATTGGTCGAAAACTCCCCGCGATCAAACGCGGCTTTGGCGAACTTCCAGGCGACAACGTTATTCGTAGGGTCAACCTCATAAGCCTTCTGCGCCGCAACGAAAACCTCCTGCGAATGCGCCAGCAACTGACTCCGGGTTACGGAGTTAGTATCAGCGATGACAACATTGGCGAACCCGGTAAGGCCGGCCAACGTGGCGACGAAACGCGCGCGGCGACAGCATTTTGCATGAAATTGATGCAGAGATTTAACAGTTGCAGTCATGCGCGCGGGATTTATACTCGGCTAGCAGTGATATTACAGCGGAAAACAACCCGGTGGCTCATGGTGACCGCCTTGCTCGGTTTGACAGCGGGTTGCAGTGGCATTAATGCTTCCAAGAGTGTGTCGCCACTGGATTTCCTGATTCCGAGTGGTGGTGGTTTGATGCGGGGGCTGCTTTATGTCCCGCCGCCGCCGCCGCAGAATCCGACGGATTATCTCGCGCCGGCACCGGCGACGATGGCTGTAGAGGTTACTCACGTCAGTTAATTTTATGCGATTCCCATTCGCGTTGTCGGCGAAAATCGCCGGTCACATCATTAAACACAAGGTCCGCAAGACTCCGAAATTTGCAATGGTCTTGCAGCTCGAGCCGTTGCACACGTGCAATTTGACGTGCACCGGTTGCGGGCGTATTCGGGAATACTCCACGTCGCTCAAGGACATGGTGCCGCTGGAAAAATGTCTGGCGGCGGCGAAGGACTGTGACGCGCCCATGGTTTCCATCTGTGGCGGTGAGCCGCTGATTTATCCGAAGATCGAAGAACTGGTCGCGGGTTTGCGCGAGCAAGGTCGCATCATTTACATCTGCACAAACGGTGTGTTCATGCGGAAAAAGATGCGCGAGTACCTCGCTGCGATCTACGATGCGTCAAATCCGTCCCATGAGTCCTATCTCAAGCAGTTGCTCGCGCAGGATTTGATTACCGAAAAAGAAGCCGAAGCCATCCGCAAAGCTGACGCCGCTGCCAAGAGCAAAGTCGTCATCCGTCCGAGCAAATGGATGTATTGGAACGTCCACGTGGACGGCCTGGAATTTACGCACGACCTCATCGTCGAACGTGAAGGCGTGTTCAAAGAATGCATCGCCGCCATCAAAATGGCGAAGCTTCTCGGCTATCAGACCGCTACCAACACGACCGTTTACAAAGAGACTGACGTGCAGGAAATCGAGGACATGTTCAAATACCTCAGTTCGCTGAATGTCGATGGTCACACGATTTCGCCCGGCTACGAATACGACGCTGCGAAGAAGGACATGGTGAAGCGTCTCAACAAGCATCCGGAAGATTTCTTCCTGACGCGCAAGATGACGCGGCAGAAGTTCGCGAAGATTGAGGAGTGGGGCAAGCATTTCACCATCTTCGGCACGCCGATCTATCAGGAGTTTCTGGCTGGCAAGCGCGAGTTGACCTGCACCGCATGGGCAATCCCCACCTTCAACATCCGCGGCTGGAAAGGCCCGTGCTACTTGATGACCGACGGGCACTACGAGAGCTATGGCGATCTGCTGTCCAAGGTGCAGTGGGAGAAGTATGGTGTTGTGGACGGCGTCGCCCGCGATCCGCGTTGTGAAAACTGTATGGTCCATTGCGGTTACGACCCTAGCGCTGCGTTGGGCACCAATTACGAGAAGCAGTGGGGTGACACCTGGAAGAATTTCGCTTACAACTTCGGCGCGAAACCGAAGCCGTATCCGGCGAGCGAAGAACTGACCAAACGCGCCTTCAACGGTGTGAGCATCGGCAAAGGTCATCTTGCGGAAGCCAAGGCCGCGATCAATTCGCCTCGTGCGGCGATGAACGGCGCACAATCCGTCTTCCAACGTCGTGAGGAGCCACACGCTGGTGGCGGCGGTTCCTGCGGCAACGCCGATACTTCCCAACGCGACGAACTGTTGGCGAAGATTGCGGCGGCGAAGAAGGATTGACCTTTCGGCCCATTAGTCGTCGCTTGCGCTGACGGCTTTCTCCACTAGATTCCACGGACTCGCGGCGGGTTCACGCCGCCTTTTTGCCCATGCGCCAATATTCTGAACGCACCTTGCTGCTGCTCCTCGCGGCGGTGCAGTTCACTCATATCCTCGACTTCATGGTGATGATGCCGCTGGGCCAGCAGCTCATGCGCGACCTGACCATCGGCCCGGCGCAATTCAGTCACCTGGTGGCCGCCTATACCATCAGCGCGGGAGTTGTTGGTTTTCTGACTGCACCGTTCATGGACCGGCATGACCGGAAGAAAATTCTGCTGGTCGTTTACGCTGGCTTTGCACTCGGAACGCTGGCTTGCGGTCTCTCGCATAACGCAACTCAATTGCTCATTGCTCGGGCCGTTTGCGGAGCGTTCGGTGGCGTTTCCGGCGCAACCATCATGTCCATCCTGAGCGACATCGTTCCGCCGCAACGTCGCGCGGCAGGAATGGGGGTCATCATGGCAGCCTTTGCCGTGGCGGCGGCGCTGGGCGTGCCGATTGGATTGTATCTCGCGCAAAAGTTTCGTTGGGAAATGCCCTTTCTGCTCGTGGCGGGAATGGCCGCGATCATCTGGGTTCTGATTACCATCATCCTCCCGCCCGTGCGCGGGCATCTGGAAGAAACCGCCAGCCACGGGTTTCACACTTTCTGGGAGTTGCTCCGGGATCCCAATGCGGGTCGCGCCCTGATTTTCATGTCCGCGCTGGTCATGGGGCACATCACGATCATTCCGCTGCTCGCACCGTATCTGGTCTCCAACGTCGGCATGCCGGAAGATAAACTGTTCCTCATTTATCTAATTGGCGGTGTCTGTTCCGCTTTCACCGCGCCCCTGTTCGGCAAAATGGCGGACCGCCGCGGGCACATGCACGTTTACACCTTTTTGATCGTGGTCGCGTGCGTCGTCACCCTCATGCTGACCAATGCGCCGCAGCTCCCGGTTTGGGCGGTGTTGATATTGGCAGCGGGCTTCTTCACGTTTGCCAGCGGTCGGTTTGTTCCGGCCCAGGCCATCGTATCACTGGCCGTGCCCGCACGCCGGCGCGGTTCGTTCATGAGCTTAAGCAGTTGCACGCGCGATTTGACCACGGGTTTCACGACGAGTCTTGGCGGGTGGATTGTGACCAAAGCGCCTTCGGGCCAACTGGTGAACTACAGCATCCTGGGCTGGATTGCCGTTGGCGTAAGCCTCTTCAGCCTGTGGCTCGCGAAGCGGGTTCAGGCAAACGAAATTCATCAGCCGGCTTTCACGAGCCCAAGCGCAGCCGTCGAGTAGATTCCGGACAAGTCGTAGTCTTCGTAGCGTAAGGCATCCTGCCTGACGTAAAGGGCCGGCTTCCAGCCGCCCGGACCACCGCCCTCGAATCGACAACGCCGTGGGCTGTTCGAGCATCGGTTGCCGGCAACGGTTCTGCCCGCCGGGCTGGAAGCCCCGGCTCTACGACAGGCAGAATGCCCGCCGCTACGGATTCAATAAACATGTGGGTTGACGCGTCTGGAGAAATGCTGAACTGTCTCAAACATGCCGTCGCCACATCATCAACCCCGCCTTGCGGATCGCTTCCTCACGCGCCGGGATTTTCTCGGTCGCTGCGGCATGGGCTTTGGCATGCTCGGCCTGGCGCAATTGCTCGGACCGAGTTTGCTCGCCGACGAAGTCAGCAACAACAGTCCGCTTGCGCCGCGTTCGCCGCAATTTCCGGGCAAGGCCAAACGAGTTATTCACATCTTCGCCAACGGCGGTCCGTCGCACGTTGACACGTTTGATCCCAAGCCGATTCTCGCCAGGCTCCACGGTCAACCGTTGCCGATGGATAATCTCAAAACGGAACGCAAAACCGGCGCGGCGTTTCAGTCGCCTTTCAAGTTTCAGAAATACGGCAAGAGCGGCATCGAGGTCAGCGACCTGTTCCCGCACGTCGCGGAGAGCATCGATGATATCTGCGTCATTCGCTCGATGTATGCCGATGTGCCGAATCATGAGCCGTCGTTGCTGCTGATGAACTGCGGCGAGGCGCGGCTGCCCCGCCCCAGCATGGGCTCGTGGATCACCTACGGCCTCGGCACGGAGAATCAAAATTTGCCGGGCTTCGTTACGCTCTGCCCCGGCGGTTACCCCATCCAGGAATCCCAGAACTGGCAGAGCGCGTTCCTGCCCGGGATTTATCAGGGCACTTACATCAACACGGCGAACAAGGAAGTCGAGAAGCTCATCGAGCACATCAAGAACAAGTCCGTGTCGCTTGACGAGCAACGTCAGCAATTGGACCTGCTGGCGAAGCTGAACGAGCAGCATGCGAAGCGCCGGGCCGCCGATGCACGATTCGAGGCGCGCGTGCAATCGTTCGAACTCGCGTATCGCATGCAGATGGATGCCACCGATGCGTTCGACATTTCGCGTGAGCCGGAGTCGGTGCGCAAGATGTATGGCGAGGGCACGCAGGCGCGACAGATGTTGATTGCCCGCCGCTTGCTCGAACGCGGCGTCCGCTTCGTGCAGGTCTGGCACGGTGACGGCCAGCCGTGGGACAACCACGACGACATCGAAGACGGTCACCGCAAACTCGCGCGTGAATCGGATCAACCCGTTGGCGCGTTGCTCAAGGACCTCAAGCAGCGCGGCATGTTGGAGGACACGCTGGTCATCTGGGGCGGAGAGTTTGGTCGGACGCCGACGGTGGAATTGCCCACGCCCGGTGCCAACGCGGGGAAAGTCAACGGTCGCGACCACAATCACTATGGGTTCTCGATGTGGATGGCTGGTGGCGGCGTTCGGGGCGGTTATGTGCATGGCGCGACTGACGAGTTTGGTTTCAAGGCCGTGGACAAGCCCGTTCATGTTCATGATCTGCACGCGACGATTTTGCAATTGCTCGGCTTCGATCACACGAAGCTGACGTTCCGTCACGCGGGCCGCGATTTCCGACTGACCGATGTGCATGGGAACGTGGTTAAGGAATTGATTGCTTAGTTGTGGAAATCTGGAAGTTCAACGCCGGCCCTCACCCTGACCCTCTCCCCCGAGGAGAGGGAACCGCGGCGAGCACTGGCGAAACGTTTGACGAAACGTTTGATGACTGTCGGCAATTGCTCCGCTCTTGCTTGAGTTACGGAAGTCGGCTGGAATCCCGCCAGGCACTTCAGTGTTCCGACCAGCGGCAAAGTGAACTCCCTCTCACCGGGGGAGAGGGCCGGGGTGAGGGCGAGCGTCACAACCAACTTCTTCCGACTCAATCCAGTCTCCTGATAACGGTGTGTCTTGCGCTGATTGGCTTCTTAGCGCCTCGGGCATCCCTGGCCATCGAACCAACGGCGGAACGAATTGAATTCTTCGAGGCAAAAATCCGCCCGTTGTTCGCGGACAATTGTTATCCCTGCCACAGCGCGAAGCAGAAAATCAAAGGCGATCTCCGACTGGATGTGCCCGCAAAGATCCTCACGGGCGGGCATTCCGGTCCGGCAATTGTGCCCGGCGATGCCGATGCAAGTCTCCTCATTAAAGCCGTGCGATACGCCGACGAAGATTTGCAGATGCCGCCGGACGATAAAAAGCTGACCGCAGAGCAGATCGCCCTGTTGGAAAACTGGGTGAAAATGGGCGCACCGATGCCTCAGACTTCCGATGCGCCAAAGTTGATGACCGAGGTCAGCGAAGCGCGAGCAAAGCACTGGGCGTTTCAACCGGTGAAAAAGCCAACACCGCCAAAGGTGAAAACGTCGAGTTGGGTGCGAACGCCAGTAGACAATTTTGTTCTCGCCAAGCTGGAGGAAAAGAAGCTGAAGCCATCGCCGCAGGCAGACCGACGCACGCTGATCCGTCGCTTGAGTTATGATTTGGTTGGCCTGCCCCCAACACCTGAAGAAGTTCGCGCGTTCGAGAAGGACAAGAGTCCCGATGCTTACCCGAAACTGGTGGATCGTTTGCTGGCGTCAGCGCACTACGGCGAACGCTGGGGTCGCCACTGGCTGGACGTGGCCCGCTATGCGGACACGAAGGGCTATCTCGCCGGCGGCGAGGAGCGGCGCTACAAGTTTTCCTACACCTATCGCGATTACGTCATTCGCTCCTTCAATGAGGACAAGCCCTATGACCAATTCCTCATCGAGCAGATCGCGGCAGATTTCCTGGCCACAGGCGACGACAAGAGTTCCCTGGCCGCGATGGGCTTTCTCACGCTGGGTCGGCGGTTTCTGAACAATCGGAACGACATTATTGATGACCGAATTGATGTCATCACGCGTGGCACGATGGGGCTGACAGTGACCTGCGCGCGTTGTCATGATCACAAGTTCGATCCCATCTCGGCGAAGGACTATTACGCGCTGCACGGCATCTTCGACAGCAGTGAGGAGCCGGGCGAACTGCCTTTGCTCAAACCGCTGACGGATTCCGAGCAGTATCAGGATTACCTCAAGGAAGTGGCGAAGATCGAAAAGGAGATTGCCCGCTTCGAGGAGAAGGAAATCGAGGAGTTTCGCTCCAACCTACGGAAGAACGTGGGCGACTATCTGGTTGCGGCCAACGCGGCCTCCAAATTGGAAGATCAATCCAAGTTCGATGATCTGGCAGGCAATCTAAAAGTTTTGCCAGTGATCCTGCGACGTTGGATGACAGACTTGAACGAGCGCCAGAAACAGACTGATTCCGTCCTCGGGCCATGGTTCGAATGCGTCAAGTTCAGCGAGACGAATTTTGCAGCGGAGGTGAAGCCGTTGCTGGATCGGTTGGCGTCTGATTCACCGGGCGCGAATGCCCTCGTGGCCAAAGCCATCGTGGAAAAGAAGCCGGAGTCCTTGAAGCAGGTCGCCGATGTGTACGAGAAATTGTTCCGCGATATCGATGCGGAATGGACGGATGCTCGGAAGAAGAAAGAAAAGCAAACGTTGCCGACGTCTCTGGCCGATACGAATCGCGAATCGATTCGGCTGGTATTGTATGCCGAAGGTGCGCCAACGAACCTGCCGGACAGTGAAGTGCGCAAGATCCACGCGCGCCGCCTGGGCGAAGTCGCCGCCCCACTGCGCAACAAGATTGACGCATTGAGTTGGACGCATCCCGGCGTGCCGTTGCGGGCGATGGCCATGGTGGATCGCTCCAACCCACACGATTCCCCCGTGTTCATCCGTGGCAATCCGCAAAACAAAGGCGAGAAAGTTCCTCGCCGTTTTCTGGAAGTCTTGAGTGCTGAAACGCCCGCGCCATTCACCAATGGCAGCGGTCGCCTTGAGTTGGCTCGCGCCATCACCAGTCCCGACAATCCCCTGACCGCCCGCGTTTACGTCAATCGCGTCTGGCTGCATCACTTCGGCGCTGGGCTCGTGAGCACGCCGGGAGATTTTGGCGTGCGCACGGAGTCGCCCGTGCATCGCGAACTGCTGGATTATCTGGCAGCGACGTTCCTGGAGAAGGGCTGGAGCACGAAGCAACTGCATCGAATGATCGTGCTGTCCGCAACCTATCAGCAAAGCAGCGATGCCAGTCCAAAGAACCTCGCCGCTGATCCAGAGAATGATTACTGGCATCACATGAACCGTCGCCGGCTCGACTTCGAATCGTTGCGCGACACGTTGCTGGCGATTTCGGGCACATTGGATTTGCAGGTTGGCGGTCTGCCCGTGGACCTCGGGGCCGATCCTGCGCCGACCCGGCGGACGGTCTACGCGTTGATTGATCGCCAGAATTTGCCGGGCGTGTTTCGCACCTTTGATTTTGCCAACCCTGATGTGAGCAACCAGGGCCGCTTTTACACCACTGTGCCCCAACAAGCCTTGGCGCTGATGAACAGTCCATTCGTCATTGAGCAGGTGCGCAAGCTGGTTCAGCGCGAAGAGATTGCTCGAGCAAAAAGTGACAAGGACAAAATTGATTCACTGCACCAACTCGTGTGGCAACGCCCGGCGCAATCCTTTGAAGTGCGGCAGGCCGAACAATTCCTGGCCCTCCAATCTGCGGACAAAACCACTCTCACGCCTCTCGAGAAATATGCCCAGGTCTTGTTGCTTTCGAACGAGCTGATGTTTGTGGATTAAGCGCTGTCCCGGAGGGACAAACGACAATATCCCAGCGTTTCAACGCTGGGTTCAGGAGCCAATAATCGGTCCCGAAGGGACGGCTGAATTCCAAGGCTGGCGTTTGGTTTCGACCGTCCCTTCGGGACTGGTCAGGCTGGCAATGTGTTCCCGGCGTTGAAACGCCGGGCTATTCTCAGCATGTCCCTACTACGGGACAAACACGCGCTCAAAGAATCAAACTGAACCACCTCGCCTGGTCAGCGGGTTGAAAGCACGCGGGCCTGAAGCTGCTTCAAGCCATCCTCCACTTCAGAGCGCGGCAGACCGGCGGCTTCCAACGTCGCGTCGCTGTGCGTGAGAATGCGTTGATAGAAGGCGACGCCAAATTCCACAATCGTTTGATTGTCCGGCTCGGCTTCGTGCATGGCAAAGAGCGCATCTTCTGCTTTGGCGAACTCGCCGGTGCGTTCGTAGTGTTGCATTAACATTGCCTGCGTCCGCAGGGGTAGCGGCGCTGATCGCAATGCGGTGACAAGCATTTCAACCTTGGGCACGAACTCGGGACATTCAAAGACTTCGTCGCGCGAGAGCACGTCGAGCAACAGGTGCAAGGCTTTGAGGTGGCACTCCTGACTCTCCGCCTCGCGACCTTCCGCTGCGGCCACATCGCCGGCCTCGGTGAGCAGCGTTGTCAGCATGAACGTCTTGTCACGGACCAAATGAGTGGGCCCGTCCTGCATGAGACGAGCCAGCAAGTCGGTTTCAGAGAGTCGAGCCACCGATTGTGGCCCGTCGCCGATGAGCTTCTTGAATTCCGCGTCCAATTCGTCGCCGGCTTCGGCCCAGCGTTGGCCTTGCTTGAGGGCTCGCATGCGCGACAGCGCCTGCAGGAACTCCTCGATCATTCGCAGAATGTAGTCGCGTCGGATCATGAAGCGACGCGTTAGCGCAAGATGTCGGATTGTCGCAACACGCGGAACTGATGGCGCTTGAGAATCTTTTCCGCCATTTCGTTATCCTCAAGGTTCAGACCGAGCAGGGATTTTCCGTTCGGGTGCGGAATGAACGAATAGAGATAGTTGATGTTCAACTCGGCTTCCAGCAGGGCCGACATCAATTGCGCCAAGTCCTCTGGTGCACCGACCTCGACTACAACGAGGACGCTTTCGGTGAACGGAAATTTTTCTTCGTCCAGGAGCGTGCGGGCTTTATCCGGGTCATCCACCACGAACCGAACGATCGCGCTGTCGGTCGTATCCAGGACGGTCATCGCCAGCACCTGGACATTGCGGGCGGACAGCAGGCGAATGAGGTCGTAGAGTCGCCCCAGGCGATTGGGTGTAAACACGGAGAATTGAACGACGGCTTCGCGATTCCGACTGGTCTCAGTTTCGGTTTCCATGGTTTTACTCTGCCATAATCCAATCGCGGGTGCAGTGGGGATTATTCTCCCTGCAATTCCTTCAGGAACGACTTGCCTTGTTGCTGCAACCGCGCTTCCAGCCGCTTCGTGCAGTCGCAATCGGAGCAGGCCCAGGGGTCAGTGCCGTTTTCGTGGCGGCAGTTCTTCCGGTTGTGCGCGTCCTTTACCGAGAGCAGGTCGAAATATTCTTCCCAGTAAGGCCCTTCCTCCGCGAGTGGTGTCGCGCAGAAACAAGTTTCAACCCAATGCGCAATGCCGTCTTTCCCCGCGCGAGCTTGCTGCATGTCGTAGAGGTACTCATCGCCAGCGATCGAGCCTTTGCCGAGCGTGCCATCAACGATGGCTTTTCGGAGCGCAGCCTCTCGACCGGGCTTCAAACGGGCTTTGACTAGATAGCGCATTTCAGTGCGCAACATACAATAGAATTTGCGTCGTCAAAATCTGTTCACCGTAGGACGGGCGTCGCGCGCGCGACGCTGTCCTACGAACTCAGCCCGTGAATCACTTTCGCGGCTTTCTTCAAATCGCTGACAAACAATTTCACCTCAGCCCGGCGCGTTTCATCATCCGGCGCGCGCAAAATCGACGACGGATGAACCGTGGCTATTACGTTCGGAGCGAGCTTCGATTCGACCAGCTCTCCCCGTTGCTGGCTCACGCGAAATTCCCTGCCCAGCAACGCCTGCGCCGCGGTCGCGCCCAGACACACGAGCAATTTGGGTTTGAGCACCTCCAGTTCCGCCTGCAACCAGGGATGACACGCTGCAATCTCGCGGGCGTTCGGCTTCTTGTGGATGCGCCGTTTTCCTTTGGGTTCCCATTTGAAATGCTTCACCGCATTGGTCACATAAACCTCGTCGCGATCAATCCCTGCTTCCTCCAGCGCCTTATTCAACAGCCTGCCCGCCGGCCCAACGAACGGCTTTCCCGCCAGGTCTTCATCATTTCCCGGCTGCTCACCCACGAAGACAACCTGCGCCGTTCGCGAACCTTCTCCAAACACCGTCTGCGTGCCCGACTTCCACAACGGACAGGCGCGACAGTCCCGCGCCGCGCGTTGAAGTTTTTCGATCGTGGGTCTGGGTGGTATGAGCGGCGCCGCCGTATTTGTTTCAGCAACGCGCCGTCTTCGACCGACCAATTCCTCTACTTGCTTCATCACTTCTCCTCAGTGCTGACCAGAAAGAACTTTGTTGGCATTCCGGGTCGCCACAACTGGGGTAAAGCGCCCGGTTGCGATTCCGTAGGACGGGCGTCGCGCGCGTCCCGCCTGTCTCTAACTTTAATCACCCGCTTGAGCGGAATTGACGACAAAGATGGAGACAGGCGCGACGCCTGTCCTACGGGCAATGACGCGCCACAACGTTCGCTCCTCTGAATCGCGATAGGAGCGCGGGCTTCAGCCCGCTTCACCGTGGTTACTCAACTGCACTTTGTCCCAATCCGAACGCTCCTTTTGATTCGCACACTGAAGCGACATAAATGTCGCGCTCCGTTTCACTCTCCAATGATCTTCACCAAAACCCGCTTGCGCCGCCGGCCGTCGAACTCGCCGTAGAAAATTCTCTCCCATGGGCCGAAATCCAATTTGCCTTTGGTGATGGCGACGACCACTTCGCGTCCCATGATTTGCCGCTTCAGGTGCGCGTCCGCGTTGTCCTCGCCGGTGCGGTTGTGATGGTATTGAGTCGTTGGCGCGTGCGGCGCCAGCTTTTCCAGCCAAACATCGTAGTCGTGGTGCAGGCCGGATTCGTTGTCGTTGATGAAAACGGACGCCGTGATGTGCATCGCGTTAACGAGGCAAAGGCCATCCTGGACGCCGCTCTTTCGGACCAATTCCTCCACCGTGTTGGTGATGTCGATGAAGCCGCGGCGGTTTGGCACCTCAAACCAAAGATGCTCGGTAAGTGATTTCATTAGTGCGAGTGTCAATCACACCTGAACTCGTCTCAACGAGATTCTCGGGTGATTGTGCGGCTATCTGCCCGGCAATCACATGGACGATCCTTGGTTAGAGAGCAGCCTTGCAAGTGCTCACCGGTCGTTCTGAAGTGCGGCCAGAAAAGCGTCAAGCTGCGGCCCCGGGCCAGGCCCGAGATTGCAGTTCTTACCGTCAGCTGTGACCGACCGAAGCGTCGTGCCGCTCCCGAGAGGTGCTTGCCCCAACGTGTAATAGGCCACACCGCCCTGCTGCCGAGCACGCAATATGGCTGAGAAGTGTGGCGCAAGCACCACCTCAGCGGCAGACAGATCAACTGGCGGTGGTGTCGGGTATTCGAGAACAAAATAATCGTGAGTGCCATCCAATTGTCCGTGATGCGCTTGAAGTTTTAGCGCGTCGTCACGAATCGGCTCTGCCTTCAGCATCTGACAGCCGATAAGATAAAGGAACGGCCCAGCCTTTGGTGCATCATCAATAAATTTGCGAATCAACTTGTCGCAATCGTTGAAGGCGTAGTGAGGAAGAACATAGTAAGCTACGCAATAGCAGATGGACGGTAAGGAATGTTTAGGCACTCGCGTGGCTGTAGTTGCTGCGGGTACGACCAGCCCCAGCAGCCACGCGGGTGCTGCGACTGGCGTTCAGCACAGTCGCGCTCCACTATCAATCTTCCGCGAACAGGTATTCCAACTCCGTCTTGGTCAGGCTGCGCGCAAAGCCTTCTTCGCCGAGCACGTCGGCGATTGTCTTGGCTTTGCTCTGTTGCAGTTCCCAAATCTTTTCCTCCACCGTGCCTGGCGCGATGAGACGGTACGCGTTAACGGTTTGTGTCTGGCCGATGCGATGCGAAC
>DASUGI010000129.1:0-17977 GCA_036274115.1 Verrucomicrobiia bacterium | reverse complement strand
ACGGCGCCAGCTCGCAGGCGGTCGGTGCGAAGGGGGGAAACGTGGGGTTGTTGGATGGCTCCGTGACGTGGAGGAAGATCCAGGAAATGCGCGTTTACGCCGGCTCGCAACAATGGGGCGAGGCTGGCTGTTGGGCCATGTGGTAAATCCGTTCGCGTTCAGCGCTTGTCTTTGCGCCGAAGTTCTGCAACAACGCGGGCATGAATCGCCGCCAATTTCTCAAGACCAGCGCTTTTGCCGGCTTTGCGCTCGCCAACCTTCCGGCCTTTGCGGCTGAACTGGCCGATGCCAGGAAACGCGTTGGTGTCATTGGCACGGGTTGGTATGGCAAATGTGATTTGTTTCGCCTCCTTCAAGTCGCGCCTGTCGAAATCGTTTCCTTGTGTGATGTCGATCGGCAGATGCTCGCCAACGCAGCGGACATGACTGCCGAGCGGCAGCAGTCCAAAAAGAAACCGCGCACCTACAGCGACTATCGCGAGATGCTCAAGGAGAAGGACCTGGATCTCGTGCTCATCGCTACGCCGGACCATTGGCACGCGCTGGCGATGATTGCCGCGGTTCAAGCAGGCGCGGACGTTTATGTGCAGAAACCCACCAGCGTGGACGTCGTTGAGAGTCAGGCGATGCTCAGCGCTGCCCGAAAGCACAAGCGCGTGGTGCAGGTGGGCACGCAACGCCGGAGCACGCCGCATTTGATTCAGGCGCGCAACGACATCATCAAGGCCGGCAAGCTGGGCAAGATTTCACACGTCGAGCTGTGCTGTTACTACCACATGCGCACGCGCGAGAATCCGCCGGATTCAGCGCCTCCCGACTATCTCGATTACGAAATGTGGACTGGCCCCGCGCCGATGCGGCCCTACAACAAACTGGTGCATCCTCGTGGCTGGCGCGCTTTCAACGAATACGGCAACGGCATCATCGGCGACATGTGCGTTCACATGCTGGATACCGCGCGCTGGTTTCTGGATTTGGGCTGGCCGACCCGCGTCAGTTCGTCGGGCGGCATTTTCATCGACAAGAACAGCAAAGCGAACATTTCCGACACCCAGACTGCGACCTTTGAGTATCCCGAGCTGAACGTCGTTTGGATTCATCGGACCTGGGGCGACCCGCCGGATCCAAAGTATCCGTGGGCCGTAGTGCTTTACGGCGACAAAGGCACGCTCAAAGCCAGCGTCAATTCGTACGACTTTTATCCGGCTGGCCAGAAAAATCCCGCGCAGAGCGGCGAGGCACTGTTCGAGTACGAAAAGTACCCGGAGGACCGCACCGAGAAGGACCTTGAGCGCCACGTGGCTTCAGCCATTCGCGGCCACATGAAAGACCTTCTCACTTGCACGGCCACGCGCGAGAAGCCTGTGGCCGACATCGAGCAAGGCGTCATTTCCAGCGTCTCGTGCATCCTGGCCAATCTCGCGATGCAACTGAACCGCACGCTGGCCTGGGATCCGGTGAAGGGCGAAGTAATCGGTGACCCCGAGGCAAACAAATTATTACGCCGGCCTTACCGCGCGCCGTGGTCGCATCCGGAAGTTGGGTCGGTGTGATCTTTCGGCGGCGTTCCCGAAGTCTGAGCCCGGCGGGCTTTGAAGCGCTGCCACCAACTGCGAAATCCGCTTTTCCGCCGGACTTTCGCCACGGTGCCCTTGGCTTTGCGCCACGCGCGACGCGCCCAGAGGAACTCCGTCGCCAGAATGGCCACGCCCGCCGCAATCACCACGGTCCCCGGTCCGGGCAACACCAGCAAGGCAATGCCCGCAAGCAACACTGCGCCGCCAATCACCGCGATAAAGATCTTTTTCACGGGACGACTTCCTGTGGTCAGTCGCGAAGTTGTCCGGGCTGCTTCGGGGGCGGTCCCGCCATTCATGTCCGGGTTTCCTTCAGTTCCCGCTCCAGCGTGACCACTTGCGGCAGGTGTTCCTCTCATGCTGGTGCTGGTTGGACCGGCAGCTAAGCCGAACCCGCCGGACGCGCCCGGACGAAGGTTGGCAATGGAGGCGGCGTGGAGGGCGGGCCGGTTCGATCGTTGTGTAGCGCGCGCGCTTTTCGGATCAGCAGGAATTCACTCAAATTCTCGGGCGTGAGCAATCCCACGAGGCGTTCGCCCTCGAGCACTGGCAGCACCAGATTACGTCCCGCACGCTCGCGCGCCATGGCTTGCTCCAACGAGTCGAAAGGCGACAGCACGTCCAGATCGCGCTGCATCGCCGCCGAAACGGAGTGGTCCTCGCCATGTGCGCGTAAAGCCCGGAACAAATCGGCGTGCGTGAGCAAGCCCACCAGGCGACCGTTGTCGATGACGGGAAAATCATGTTGCGACCCAGCCAGCAACTGGCGCGCGGCCTCGCCCAGAGGGTCCTGCGGTTGCAGGGAATGAAATTCGGTTAACATGGCTTCCCGCACTCGCGCTCCCGCCAGGGAAAACTTCATCTCCGCCACGAGCGATTCCTGGGTGGCGCCCATCCAGACAAACAGAGCAATCAGCAACAGCATGAAATTGCCGAACAATCCCAGCAGGCCAAACACTACTGCCATGCCTTTGCCGATGTTGACGGCGATGCGCGTGGCCCGCACATAATTCAGTCGCATGGCCAGTAATGAACGCAGCACGCGTCCGCCGTCCATAGGGAACGCGGGCAGCAAATTAAACAGCACCAGAAACACATTGGCGAACAGCAGGCGATGGGCAAGGCTGCCGCCGAGCACGCTCATTTCAACGCCCGAATGCCATTTGCCCGAAAGCACCAGTCCGCTGAACAAGCCCAGCGCGATTACGACGTTCACCAGCGGCCCGGCCAGGGCGACGACCAGTTCCTGCGATGGCTTGTCCGGCATGCGTTCCAGGCGGGCCACGCCGCCAATGGGCAGCAACGTGATGTCGCGCGTGGCAATGCCGTATTGGCGGGCGGCGAGGGCGTGGCCGAATTCATGCAGCACCACGCACAAGAAGAGGCTCAACAGGAACACCACGCCACCCAGCGCGGCGGCGAGGCCCTGGCCCGCGACCCAGTGCGACATCGCCACAAACGCCAGCAGCAGGAAGAAGGTGACGTGTACATAAAGGTCAATGCCCAGGACTTTGCCCAGACGGAATGACCATCCCATGCCTGAGGAGCTGGTTGCATTCATAACTTCCCTTTACATTTTTAATCGGAGTGCGCGGGCATTGCCCTCACTCGTTCAATCCGCCGTGCGGCCAGGGCTCAACCCTGCCCCAGGGAGGCGCCGTCCTGTTGGTCTCCGCGTTGAGCAGTTCCACCGGAACGGACTGCGGTGGCCGTATGGCTGATGTTGATTGCTGCTTGTGGGTTTCCGCCGCGGAATCGTGCGTGAGAAACGCAAGCGCATCCGACGGCGATTCTCTTGCTGTCATGTTGTTTTGCATTTGCGTTGGTTGGTTGCTTGTTTGTTTGTTCACATCGCCCGGGCGACGGACGTGTTCAGTCCCCGGGTCGAAAGGTTGCTCCGGACCTTCTGCAGCCAAAAGGTTGTTGTTAAGTTCGTCGATGGCCTTGGTGAATGCGGCCCGCAGGGTGTGATCGTAACTCTCCACAAATACATCCGGGCCGGGTGTTACCAAATGCACGCGCACATGATACGCCGGACTGGCCTCCCGATGGTGCGCCAGACGCACGTTGGCCTTATCAATCTGGCGCAGTTGCCCGAGCGCCAACAACTGGCGCTCCACCCACGAGTCCAGCGCATCCGTGGAACGAACACTGAAATGTTGCAGGTTCAGTCTCATTAGTCACAATTCACTGAGAACTTCATTAATCTCGCGAACGGCCACCCGTTAAGAGCGGCAACAGATACCACAGGAAATACGCCAACGACGTGATGAATGCCGCCACATACGTCCACGCCGCCGCGTCCAGGACCTTCTTCACCCCCGTGGCTTCCTCGCCGGGCGCAATGAATCCGAACTCAGCCAACACTGCTTTCGCGCGGCGCGAGGCGTCGAATTCCACCGGAAGAGTCACCAGGTTGAACAGCATGATAACACCCCACGCCACGGCCATGAGCGTCAGACCAACGTACGGGGTGATGATCTGCGTGAACATGAAGAACAACGGCAGGAGCATCACGATGTAGTTCGCGTAAGTCGTAATTCCCACCGCCGCCATGCGCCAATGCAACGGCTTGTAAGCGCGCGCGTGCTGAATGGCATGCCCGCATTCATGCGCGGCCACGCCAAGCGCCGCCGGTGACCGGCCAAAGTAATTCTGTGCCGACAACACCAGCCGCTTGTGCAACGGATCGTAATGGTCGCCGAGCATTCCTTCGGCATGGGTAATCTCGACATCATAGATCCCCGTGCGCCGCAGGATTTCCGCTGCCACCTGGCTGCCCGTTACGCCCGACCTCACGACGCCGCGGTTGTAGTGGTTGTAAACCGACTTCACCCGCAGCGTTGCCCAGAGCGACAGCAACATCGTTCCGATAAATAAAATCCAGATCATAAATTCACTCCACTTTCCGTTGTCTGTTTAGACATCCATCCGGGATGTCAGTTCAACGGCGTCACCTTAGTAAAGCGCCCCACCGCCGACTAATACGCCTTTCCGAATGGACGCTTCGGTTAATCCGAAGCATCCTTGCTTCACGATGGAATGGCTGAACTATCATCACCTGCGCTATTTCTGGACCGTGGCCAAGGAGGGCAGCCTGGCGCGGGCCGCGGAAAAGCTGCACGTTTCGCAACCGTCCATCTCCGAACAGATGCGTGAACTGGAGAGCGCTTTAGGTGAAAAGCTGTTCCGGCGCGAAGGCCGCAACAATAAACTGACCGAAGCTGGCCAGATTGTTTTTGCTTACGCGGAGGAGATTTTTGCTTTGGGCCGGGAGATGTTAAATGCTGTCAAACAGCGGCCCGGGGCCAAAACACTTCGACTCTACGTCGGCGTGGCGGACTCCTTTCCAAAACTCGTCACCAACGAAATCCTTAAACCGGCGTTCTCACTACCGCAAATGGTCCACGTCATCTGCCGCGAAGGAAAACTGGAGGATTTGCTCGCCCAACTGGCCGCACACCGTTTGGACCTGGTGCTGGCGGACGAACCGGCGTCCAGCAACGTAAGCTTCAAGGCCTTCAACCACTCACTGGGCACGACCGGCACGACATTTTGTGCCGAACAGAAACTGGCGGCCCGCTTGAAGCGAAATTTCCCGAAATCATTGCACGATGCCCCGGCGTTGCTGCCCGTGGACAACACCTCATTACGTCGCGCGCTGGAAGGTTGGTTTCGCGAGCATAACATCCAGCCACGCGTCCTGGCTGAATTTGAAGATCTGGCGCTAATGAATGTAATGGCGGCCGAGGGTCGCGGCTTCATCGCGATGCCCACCGTAGCCGCCAAGGACGCATTGACACACTATGGCTTTCACAAAATTGGGGAAGCACCGGAATGCCGCGTGCAACTGCACGTGATCACGGCGGAGCGCCGGATCGCACATCCCGCCGTGACGTTGATTACGGAAAACTCCCGCGCCCGCTTGACTCAATAAGTACCTTAAGCCGCGACGGCTTGACCCTTGAGCACCCAGTCGTAGCCCTTGGCCTCCAGTTCGAGCGCGAGGTCCTTGCCGCCGGATTTCACCACGCGACCATCCACGAGCACGTGCACAAAGTCGGGCACGATATAGTTCAACAGGCGTTGATAATGCGTAATGACGAGTTGGGCATTGTCCTTCCTCTTGAGCTTGTTCACGCCGTTGCTCACGACCTTGAGGGCATCGATGTCCAGGCCCGAATCGGTTTCATCAAGGATGGCGAGCTTCGGTTCGAGGACGGCCATCTGGAAAATCTCGGCGCGTTTCTTCTCACCGCCTGAGAAACCTTCATTCACCGAGCGCTTGAGCAAGTCGTCCTTCAGTTCGAGCAACTTCATTTTGTCCTTCACCAGCGTGAGGAACTCCATGGCATCAAGTTCCGGCTGGCCGTGGTGCTTGCGAATCTCGTTGAGCGCGGCTTTGAGGAAGTAGGTGCTGTTTACGCCCGGGATTTCGACTGGATACTGAAATGCCAGAAACAGTCCTTCACGCGCGCGTTCCTCGGGGTCCAGTTCCAGCAAATCTTTGCCCTGGTAAATGACCTCGCCGCCGGTGATGTCGTAACCCTCGCGCCCCGCGAGCACGGCTGCGAGCGTGCTTTTGCCGCTGCCATTCGGGCCCATGACGGCGTGAACTTCACCCGCGTTTAGCGTGAGGCTGACGCCTTTAAGGATCTGCTTGCCCTCAACACCAGCGCTGAGGTTCTTGATTTCGAGTATCGGATTGCTCATTTGTCGAAAAATACCAGCGGCACATTAGACACTAAGTTTGCCCGGAAGGGAAATTCTAAATCGGAGGAACTGAGCCACCTCAAAGCACCGTCCGCAACAGCGAATAGATGCCCACACTCAAGGCCGCTAAAGAATCGCCGGCAATCAAGCCGCCGCCCACCAGCGACATCGTGCTCATATCGGACGGCAGTTCGCCTTCCGCACGGGTGGTGCGGCGCGCTTTGAGTTTGTCCTGCGTCCAGTCGAACACCGAGGACAGCACCCCGCCCGCCGCCCACCAGTAGGTCGTGGTCAGCGGCACAAACCCGCCAAAGGAGGAGGCATACGGACTGGGAATAATGAGCGCATCCAGCACGAAATCCGTAACGCGGCCGCTCCGTGAGTTGGTGGCGAACTTCTTGTAGCTGGCCCAGCTCTTGAGGATCTTGCGGATCACCTCGATCACGATGCCCAGCACGATACCCAATTGCAGCGCCTTCATCACGTGTGGCTGATCGTTGGTAATTCCGCGCAACGCCCCCACAAACTTGTAAGTCATCGCCGAATTCCATTTCTCCGCGCCCTCCACTTTCCCGGCGAACTGGTCCTCCAGGAGCACCGGGTAAGCACTCATGAACGTTTTCGCCAGCACCACCGCCAGCACCGCGCCCATCGCGATACCGATGACTTGATAACGGAACTGCACCACGCGATTCGTCCCCAGACGCCATCCGGTCGAACGGTCTTGCTGCATGTCGCCACCCACCGTGCACGCAATGAGCAGCACCGCCGCGCACATCAACCCGATTGCGGGGTCCTTCAGACCGAACGCCGTCAGGATGAAGACCGCCATCACAAACGCGCTGGAAATCGGGTTGCTGTCCGAAATACCCAGCGAGATGCCATTGACCAGCACGAACAGCAGGCACAACAACACTGCGATCACGAGGAACAGGGGAGGTTGGTGCAACACCTGGCTGCCAACGATGACGATGCCCGCACCCCAGAAGATTACCCACAGCACGAGCCGCAGCGTGTTGGTCTTCTTCCATTCCTCAACGGGTGCCGCAGTCGTTGCGGGTTGACGCAGTTTCTGCACGGCCTGGATCAGCAAGAGAATGATATCCACAATCGCCGCGCCGAGGATCGTGCCGAGCGCGATGATGAAACCAATCTTGCGGAAGGGGTCGCCGGCTTCGAGCCATTTGATCTCGACGAGGTAGGGCTTCATTTGCTCTCCCACCACGGCAACCACCAGCGCCGGAATGGCGATGCGCGCGCCAACAATCATGCCCGCCCCGAAGGTGGAAGCAGAAACACCGATGTGCTCCACCGCCGCCACCTTCAAAGACGCAACGCCACCGATGTAGCCACCCAACACGCCGCCGCCCAGCTTGGCAATGGATCGTCGTAGCAGAACCGGGTCGGTCAGCGCGCGAAGGATGTTCGCCACCGCAAATCCGGATGGAAACGACAACTGCATCTTGTCCACGAGGATTGGCGTGTAGAGCATGCCGACCCCGACGCCGAACATGCCGATGCACATGAAGTACAGCGCCAGTTGCCACGCCGGCGGTTGGGGCAATCCAAGCCACGACATTGCCTGGATCAACACCCCCATGCCGCACATGCCCGCGACCGACGCCGCCATGGTCTGGAGATAATTCGCTCCGTGCTTTCCTTCCGGCCCGTAAGACAGCGTCACCGCACTTCCGAGAATTCCGGCCAACACCTGGCCGCCCACGAAGAACCCAATGGAGAAATTCATGAACGCCGCTGACACGCCGCCCAGTGGGCCGAGAACGAAAATCGCCACGGTGGCGAGCAACAAGTGGTAGGCAGGCGAACCGATTCGGGGCAGGAATCCTTTCACGGTAGGTTTCGTCATGAGTCAAAAGTGACTAAATCCAGTTCCGGAAAAGGATATGGATTGCGTCAAGCGGGCCAATACAAATATCCAGAACCGCCATGAAATTGTTTTGGCATCCGGGCCAATTGCGGTTTAAGAATGAGTCGCCATGAAAAAACTGCTACCCGCCCTCATCACCCTGGCGTGCGCTTTCGCTGCCTCCGCCTCCATTCAGACGAAGACCATCGAATACAAACAAGGTGACACCACGCTGGAAGGCGTGCTCGTGTGGGATGACGCCGTCAAAACGAAGCGGCCCGGCATCCTGATTGTGCATCAATGGCTGGGTATCACCGACTACGAGAAGAAGCGAGCCGAGATGCTGGCGCAGCTTGGCTACGTGGCTTTTTGCGCGGACATCTATGGCAAAGGCATCCGCCCCAACAACACTCAGGAAGCGGGCACGATGGCTGGGAAGTATAAGGCTGATCGCGCGTTGCTCCGTGCCCGGGTTGCCGCTGGACTTGAAGCGCTCAAGCAAAGTCAGCTCGTGGATGGCGAGAAGATTGCCGCGATCGGTTACTGCTTCGGCGGAACCACCGTGCTGGAACTCGCGCGTAACGGCTCGTATGTGGCGGGCGTGGTGAGTTTCCATGGCGGGCTCGATTCGCCCACACCGGCTGACGGCAAGAACATCAAATGCAAGGTGCTGGCGTGTCACGGCGCGGACGATCCGTTCGTTTCCGCGAAAGACCTCGCGGCGTTCCAAAGCGAGATGCGCGACAGCAAAGTGGATTGGCAGTTGATTTCCTACGGCGGCGCGGTGCACAGCTTCACCCAACCCATGGCCGGCAATGACAACTCCAAAGGCGCTGCCTATAACGAAAAGGCCGACAAACGTTCCTGGGAAGATATGAAGCAATTCCTCAACGAACTGTTCAACCCGGCGAAATGAGCCGCCAAACCAATCGGTCCCTCGGCGAAATCTATCGCGGCGAGCGACTGCCCATCGTCCTGATGTTGTTGCTGTCGCTGGTGCTGTTCCTGGCGGGATTGTTTCGCCCGTTCACGCGCATCACCAAGCTGTGGTTGTTTGACAACGACGTCTCCGTCTATCAGGGCTTGATTACGCTGTTCCAGGAGCAGGAGATTTTCCTCTTCGGCATCCTGCTGATCTTCACGGTGATTTTTCCGTTTGTGAAACTCACCGCGCTACTGACTCTTTGGCTGGCTCCGGCGTTAAAAGCGCAGACCATGGCGCGTGTGCACAGCTTCGTAGCCAACCTGAGCAAATGGTCCATGCTCGACGTCTTCGTGGTGGCGGTGTTGGTCGTGTTGATTCGCTCGGGCGGAATCGCTCGAATCAAGGCGCAGGATGGTTTACTCCTCTTCTGCGCTTCCGTGGTGTTGACGCAAGTCGCATCCGAATGGACCGGGCGCATCGCCAGGCGGACCTTTGCGAAGGCCGAGTAGAACAGGCAAACCATGCGTATTACTGGCGGACATGCAGGCGGACGGATTCTGAAAGTGCCCAAAGGCATGGCGGTGCGGCCCACACCCGACCTCGTCAAGCAGGCTGTGTTCAACTCACTGGGCGAACGGGTCATCGGCGCGCGAGTGCTGGAACTGTTCGCTGGCAGCGGCGCCTTGAGTCTGGAATGCCTGAGCCGCGGCGCGAAGTCCGCGTTGTGTGTGGAACTATCGCCGAAGCATGCCGACTTCATCCGACGGAACGCCGCCTCGTCCCGTGAGATAACCTCGGGAGGCGGTCAGAATGCGATGGAGCGCAGTATCTCACGGGGCGAGCCGGAACTTCCGCCTCGCTCACTTGAAGTGCGAACTCAGGATGTGTTCGCTGTGATCCCGCAATTGATAGCGGTCGGACAACAGTTTGATTTGATTCTCGCCGACCCGCCGTATGGCGAGAAGAACGTGGGCCGACGTTCAACGTCGCTGGCACAGAAGCTCATTGATGTGCCTGAGCTACCCAGGTTGCTCGCACCCGGCGGACGCTTTGTGCTCGGTCACGCTCGCCGCGACACGCTGGAAATCCCCAAGTGGTGGGGCGAAGCCAAAGTCATGAAACACGGCGACAACATGATGAGATTTCTGGAAACGCGGTAATAGTTTTGAACCGCGTCAGCCGACGGCTTGTCCCGGAGGGACGTGCGACAATAGCCCAGCGTTTTAACGCTGGGTTCACATCCGGAGGATTTAAGTCCCGAAGGGACGGTTGAAAGCCGGGCGCGAGGGATTTTTCAGCCGTCCCTTCGGGACTTGCACCGCTGCCAAGCGTCCCGGCGTTGAAACGCCGGGCTATTGTCACGGTATCCCTCCGGGATAAAAGATCGAAGCCAAGGTCATGAGCACGGCGATAATAGCATGAGGTTCTTGGTTTAGCTTAGACTAGACAGACATCACCAATCTGCCAGCCTGAGTTGAACGATTCGGAATGTGTATCTCCTTCGACATTGACGGCACGCTGATTGTTCCCGGAACATCGATTGAGAACGGAATACTTCCCGCCTCATTGCAGCGCCAGTTGGTCTGGCCGCTTCGACCAGGAATGCGTCCGCTGGCCCGGCAACTCCGCCGACACGGCTACAAGATATGGATTTATACGTCCTCAGGGCGAAGCTTGCTTCAAATCAGGCTATGGCTGCTGACTTATGGTATCGCAGTGGATGGTGTAGTGAATGATCAGTTGCATCGTGAAGCATTGGCGTCTCACTCGTTTGATCGCTTGCCGTCAAAATACCCGCCCGCATTCGGAATTGATCTTCATGTTGATGATTCCGAAGGAGTCCGAATGGAAGGCAACGAGCACGGCTTTCGCGTAGTTGTTGTGTCACCGGACGATAAGAACTGGATCGACAAGGTCCTGGCTGCGGCTGCTACAACGACGGACAAATGAAAAACAAACTCCTGATGGTGTGGAATACTACTTCCCGCTCACATCCAGACACACCATGTCGCCGCCGCCGTTGCGGGCGTAGATTTTGCCGTTGGCCAGAACAGGTGCGGCCCAGCAGATCTTGCTGAGGATTTGCGCGCGGGAAATTGCCTTGAACCCGGTCGGCGAAGCGTCCCCGACAAGCAATTCGCCATTCTCGCTAAGCACAATCAATTTACCGTCGGCCATCATCAGCGCGCCTTTGCCAGAGACTTTGTCCGTCCACTTCACTTCACCCGTGTCGAACACAACACAACGCAATTGGTTTTCATCAATGCCATACAGGTGATCCTTCCACAAAATCGAACTGGCCATGTGGTTGCGCATGTTCTTATTTTCCCAAATTTTCTTCGGCGGCCTGGCGCTCACGTCGAACACGCCGCCGCCGTGATTGTAGCCGGACGAAATAAACACTTTGTTGCCGTTGAGAATGGGGATGGCAGCGTTGACGTCATATTGCGTCTTCCACGGAAAGCTCCAGAGCTGCTTGCCGTCCTTGACGGTGACGGCCGCAACCGTGTCTTTGAGCGCAAGCAGGATCGCCTTCTCGCCGCCGGACGAGAACGGCACGGGCGTTGAATAGCCAGACGCGTCGTTGCCCGAGGACCAAACGACCTTGCCCGTCTTTTTGTCCAGCGCTGCGCCGGCGCTGCCGATGTTCAACAATGCCAGGTCGCCTTGAATCAACACTGAACCCGCAAATCCCCACGTCGGTATTTCCGCGTTCGACTCCTCGGCGAGACTTTTGGTCCAGATGACATTGCCCTTGGCTGCGTCGAGGCAATGCACGACGCCGCGTTTGCTGAACGTGTAAACTCGATCGCCCTCCACTGTCGGTGTGGCGCTCGTGCCGCCTTGATAATACTTCGCGTCAAGCGGCGCCGGATACGAATGCTTCCAGACTTCAGCACCGGTGTTGGCATCGAAACAGAAAACCGTGTCGGTGTCGTTGGCATTGCCGGTGGTGTAAACGCGTCCGTTGACGACGGCGAACGAGGCGAAGCCCATCCCCAGTTTCGCTTTCCACAGCACCTTCGGTCCATTGGCCGGCCATTGCGCAGTCCAGCCGGTTTCCTTTGAAATGCCGTTGAAGTCCGGTCCGAGGTAGTTTGGCCAGTCAGCAGCGGGGAGTTGAGCCGCGGTGAGAGCTAACGCGAGGGTCGCAAGGTTGAGGGCGATTTTCATTTTGGCAGAGTTAGCTGAGGCGATGTTAAGTGTCAATGCACGGGGCGAACGGGGTGACCGGAAGTGCCCTGCAGGATCAAATCGTCCGCGTCGTCGTCCTCGTCGTCGAATGCCCTTGAACGAAGCGAGGACGACGACGAGGAGGAGGACGAGACGAAGTCTCCGCCCGAACCGCAAAGTTGTTGCAGGGCCGTCCGACTATGCGGGATGTTCATCGACGCTAAATGGACCATTTCTGCTAAAATCTATTCAAACAGGCTGGTGTTGGTTACAGTCAAAGCGACGTGGAAGCCGAGGCTCAACTGCTGGCGCGCTGCCGGCGCGGTGATGCGGACGCGTGGGACGAGTTGTTCAATCGTCATTACGCGGTTGCCGGGCGATTCGTTTTCCAACTAGGGTCTGACTTCACGCGCGAGGACGTGGACGAGATTTGCCAGGAGGTGTTTCTCTCGGTGATTCGCAACCTGAGTTCCTTCCACGGACAGAGCCAGTTTCAAACGTGGCTCTTTCGCATTGCCGCCAACAAAGCCCGTGACTATCGCGAAAAGCAACATGCGGCCAAACGCGGTGGGGGACAGACGCCGTTGTCGTTGCAGGCCGAAGATTCCGAAACGGGGCTGACGATTGATCCGCCCAGTAACGCGCCTTCGCCCGACGTGGACTTGCTCAACGTCGAGCGCGCGGAACTGGTGCGCGAGGCCCTCGACCAGGTTGGCGAGCCCTGCCGGGAGATCATTGAACTCAGGTATTTTGGCGATTTGAGCTATGAGGAATTGAGCCTGGAACTGGAGTTAAATGCCAAGACCGTCAGCTCGCGATTGAGCAAATGCCTGGATAAATTGGAGGCGATTGCGCGCAAAATCTTTTCCGGGGAGAAATCCGGCGCAATCCCGTCTAACCCTTAGGTGAGAACGAATACTAACGATAACCGGAGCGCGGCGTTTACGCCGCTTCATCGCCGCATTGAGACGGTCGTTGGAGTGGGCTGAAGCCCGCGCCCCTGAAAAAACTGATGAACGACGAACGGCCCATCGAGAAACTGCTCCGCCGCTACGCGAAAAAGCGTCGCGACGAGGTCGGCGTTTCGCCGGAATTGCATTCGGCCACGCGGCGGCTGTTGCAGGGTGAAGTGGCACGGCAGTATCCGAAAGGGTCTTCGCGAACCGATAAACCTTCGGCGACCGGCTGGTTTACTTTACTGATTCAAAGGTGGTCGGTTGCGTTGGGTGTCCTGGTTGTTTTGGGGATTGCGGCGGTAGTTCTGTTGCCCTCATTCAAATCCGGTAACGAAAATGAGTTCCTCGCTCAGAAGAAGCTCTCGGATGACACCACTGTCCGGGAAAGTCGGGAGACCGTTGCAGCGCCAGTTGCGGCAACACCGCCTGCGGAATCACAGACATCCACGCTTACGCTGGCAGACAGCCCGCGAAATCAACCCGTTTCCGATCCGGCCGGCGGCGGCAATTTCATTCGTCGGCGCGATGAATCAGCGGCGTTGAGCTTCGCCGTGACGAACAGCGCTGCGGATGGTTCCGTCTCACGTTTCGCCGATGCCAGGGCTGATGCTGATTTAGTGCGCGAAGCGGAGGAGGCGAAGCGGTTCTCACGCGCCGTAAGTCCTGGTTCGCCGCCGCCCGCCAACCGTACTCTGACCACGCAATCGCGCGCGCGGTCCGCCGGCGCGCCAATAGTCACTGATTCCCTTTCGGTTGCTAAGCCGATGCAAGAGAGCCTCGGCGCACCCACTCCCACGGAGCGTTACAACGAGGCCCGTCAAGCGGCCACGCCTTTACCAGCGCCGGCGACCGTGCTGTCACCAGCCCCGGCGACCGCGCCATTGAGTGTGAGCACGACCGCTTTGGATAAGAACATATTGGCGCGCGGCGGCGGTTTGGAAAAAGATACCGAACGTTTCTATTCGCAATCGTTCGCCAATACCGCCTCCGAGCCACTCCGCGAGAAAGCCGATGCGCCATCGACTGCCGTGCTCACAAAGTTCCAGGTCCAGCAGGTAGGCAATCAAGTCCGGGTGATTGACGGTGATGGTTCGACCTATTTGGGCGTACTGAATGCGAGTTTTGCGGGTGGTAGCAACGCCAGCAATGTTGGCGAAAGAGAATCCGCAGCGTACCGCTTTGGAAACTCAACGCCAACCGCAGCACAAGCTCTCGCTGGAAACGTTGGCGCTGCTCAACCGTCCACGCAGAACTATTCGTGGCGGGTTGAAGGCACGAATCTTACGCTCAATCAGAATGTCGTGTTCACGTGGAACTTTGTCCCGACAACCAGCAATGTCGCGACACTCCAGTTCAAGACTGCCAGCGGCGCGGCAAACCAGGAAACGATGACGTTGCCTTTGCAATTTCCGGCGCTCCTCAATAATTCCACCATCAATGGCCGCGCCCAACTCGGCCCGGCGCAGCAGATCGAAATCAACGCCGTTCCCGTGAGATAACGGTCGAATGGAGGTGTGACTGAAAGTGAGGGTCACGTAGCGCCGCGGCATAGGAGCGCGGACAGCCTTGTCCGCGTAATTCGAAAAGAAAGGGAACGTTGAAAGTGGAAGTGAAAAGGCGGACATGGCTGTCCGCGCTCCTGTCGCGAGTCTCATGGGGAAAATTCGGCGATACAGCGCCATACAGAGATAAAAGATCTGCGCGACGCCTTGGCGTATTGACCCCTCTTTCAGTCGCACCCGTTGAATCCCGTTGAATGGTCATGGGTTGACAAAGCGTGCGCGGTTATCGAAGGTAACGTCCAGAGCCTCCATCGTATGAAACTCAAAGTGTTTGTCGTCCAATTCCTCTTAGGGTTGCTTTTCATCAGCGCGTCGTCCGCCGCCAGTATCGGCGATCCAGCCCCACCCGTGTTTGTGGAACGGTGGGTCAAAGGCGCGCCAGTCAGGGTTGGTGCGGGCACAAACATTTTCGTCGTGGAGTTTTGGGCGACGTGGTGCGGGCCTTGCAAGCAGAGCATCCCACATCTGACGGAACTCCAGAAGAAGTACGCCGACAAGGGTGTGATTTTCGTCGGGTTCAGTGATGAAAAGGTGGAAACCGTGCAGCCGTTCGTGGCGGCTCAAGGTGGCAACATGGATTACCGGGTCGTGGTGGATTCCTCCAAGCGCACGTTCAACAATTGGATGAAGGCTTACGGTGAGAGCGGCATTCCGCACGCGTTTGTCGTGGGCACGAACGGCCAGGTGCTCTGGCACGATCATCCGATGAGCGGTTTGGACCAGACCCTGGAGCGCATCACTCAAGGCACGTTTAATCTCGAGCGCGCGAAGAATTTCGAGGCCGGCGAGCGCGCCGTGAAGCAGTACACGCTCCAGGTGTCGCGCGCGAACGCGGCAGAAAAAGCGGCTCCAGTCGGCGAGAAAATACTTACCGAGTATTCGCAGGATTGGCGTATCCCCAATCGCCTGGCCCGCGCGATCCTGACCGATGCGACGGTCCGTTCGCGTGATCTGCCGCTGGCGTTGCGGGCCGCCACTTTGTCCACCGAAATGACTAAACGCCGCGCCTCGGATGCACTGGAGATGTTGGCTCGCGCCCAATACGCGACCGGAAAGAAGAATGAAGCGCTGGCGACGGCTCAAGAGGCTTTGACGGTTTGCCGGGACGCGAGCGATCGCGAGGGGATCGAGAAGCTCATTGCCATGTATCAGAAGGCTGGCGCGACTGCTTCCAGGCCCTAAGCCTGGATTGGTCAAATCTGCTGACGCAATCGCGTCTGCGTTTATAGCCCGAACGATCGTTCGGATTCGGTAGGCCTTCACCTCATATCCTTCCACTCGGTTTACCATAGAGTTACACGTGTTTCGCCTGGTTGCGCCGCTTGGCGTTTAAGGGATCGTGTTCGTTCACGAGGGCGCACCCGAATGAAGAAGGCTTTTTGCTCGGCACTGATCGTCTGCGCGTGCACCTGCTGCGCGCAGACAAATAGCTGGACCAATAGCGTCGGCGGCAACTGGCACGACGCACACTGGTCATTGGGTGTACTGCCGGCGGACGGCCAGACAATCCTTTTCACAAACGCCGGTTCAAAGTCCCTCGTCATCGGGCCCGACACCGCGCAGAACTTCCCGGCAACGTTGAGGGTCAATTCCATAGCAGTTTCATCGGTGAGCGGTTCGACCAACACTCTGCTAATCAGCAATGTCGTTTCAACCTACGAGCGGCTGGCGGAAGCGATAACAATCGCAAGCAACTCGGCCGTGGAAATGAATGGATCGTGGTTACGAACGTACGATGTCTCCATCGGCGGGAACTTCAATCAAAGCGATTCGCATCTAATAACGCACTTTTTGCGAATTGGCGATGTTGGCCCAGGCACCTTCAACCTGTCGAACGGTGTGATCACAATTGTTCCAGGTTATGGAACCTACATTGGTGGCAATTTCCCTGGCGTATTCAAACAGTACGGTGGAACCAATTACGGCGACATCATTCTTCTCCCGTCCGGTCGCTATGAGTTCTTCGGCGGCACTATTGCCAGACATTCAGACGCGCCCGCCATTGTGTCATTTGGCGGGGAGTTTATTCAATTCGGCGGTAGCATTACTAGTCGCATTCGGTTTCTCAAGCCAGGCGGCAGCTACCGTCTTCTAGACGGTGTTCTTTCTCATGAAAACCTCTGCATCCCTGATTCAAGTGCCGGTTGGGGAAGCGCACAAGGCAATGGATTTCAGCAAAGCGGTGGCACCAATCTCGGCCGTGATGTCATCTTGGGAAATGCCGGTGGCGCGGCAAGCATGGAACTCTCCGGTGGGGTATTGACCGCGTCGCGCGTCGCCGTATTGGCCTGCCGCGGTCTCAATCCCGGGTCTGGATATGTAGGTTCGCGGTTTTCTCAATCCGGCGGGTACCAGACAAACACCGAGCTTTCTGTCGAAGGCGGTTTTGATTTCTTTGGGGCGGGCGGCATACAGCCGTCATATTATCGGTTAGCGGGAGGATTTCTTTCAACACTCTCAATTGGTCTGAGCACGGGGGACTTTACCCAATCGGGTGGGACGAACATCGTCGGAGCTCTGAGGCTTTATGACGTTTCTCATTATTGGTTAAGTGCTGGAAGGTTGGAGACTGAGAGTATTTTCGCAAGCGGGAGATGGAACAGCCACATCACGAGATTTGAACAGACGGGTGGCGTCAACCAGACCAGCAACATCTTCGTGTTTGAGTACGCCAATTATGACCTGAGCGGCGGGCAACTTTTTGCGCAAAACCTTTACGTTTCCCAAGCGTCCTTTAACCACACCGGAGGCACAGCGCAGGTGCTCAAGATTTTGACCCTTGAAGCGGGAACTTGGAACGAACAATCAGGTGGCCAGCAATTCGGAGCGCTGCGACTTAGCGCCCAGCAATGGATCGGCTCGAATTCCTTTCTACGGCTACCTTCTTTTCCTTCCCTCATTCAATTTGGCGATTGCAGCGGTTTGCTCTGGTCCAACGACGCCAGTTTAACCATAGAACAGTGGTCCGGCTCCCTGCACGGCAATGGACAACATCGCATCCTGTTTGGCCACGGTACCGGAGCGCTTACGGTGCAGCAATTGGCACAGATTCGCTTTCACGATCCCGCAGGACTTTCGCCCGGAGATTACCCGGCCCGGATTCTCCCTACCGGCGAGATCGTCCCGGAAAGCGGCGCACTCTTGCCTGTCATCGTACGGATAGCGCGTTCAGCCACCAACGAATTGGCCGTTGGGGTTGGAGG
>DASUGI010000128.1:0-4373 GCA_036274115.1 Verrucomicrobiia bacterium | reverse complement strand
GCTAATGATCGGGGCGGTTGCCATGGACGGCAACCGATCCCGCCGAACAGGATCGACGTCGGCGCCCTGCTTTTCGGGATTCGATTCTTTCGCGCAACCGTCGAAATCGGTGCCTTACTGGCGCATTTTCGCGCGCCTCCGATGCTGTCGTTTCTTGCGCGATCGGCGGTATTTTTGCGCTTTTTTGGCAATTTCGGCATGCAGAATCGACAGGAAGTTGCAAGAGGAATTTTGGCGTTTTTGCGTCATTTTCGACTCCGCAAACTACTGAACACGCGACGATCAACCACCACATTTTGTTGCGCTCCGACCCTGGATTTGAGAATGGTAATTTGGGTAAATTGCCCGCCACCACTACATATAGATGTTCAGTGTACAGAAATCCAGGTAGGCGTGAAACCTCGGTTATTTGCTACCGTTCTTCACGTCGACGTGGCTCACGAGCACGTGCTCGCCGACGCTCACGTGGACGCGCTTTCTGGAGCTACCAGAAAACAACGTAAGGATTTCTCGCATGTTCTCGAACGACTCAACTCGTGGTTCCAATCGATGGCAGGTTTTGCGCCTTCGTGCTGGCAACAACTCCGAAGTGGTGAACCTGTCACCCGGCTTCTTCGCTCTCACTACGCATTGGATCGGTCACACGGTGCCGTGTTGCCTCGACGATTGTGACCTCTGCGAGCTTTGCCCCGCTCGTGGGCTCTTCTATCTTGCCGTTTACTGCGTGAACCGGACGATGCTCCTCGAACTCGGTGCGCAGTCATCCGGCCATTTGGAGCAACATGCGAAGTTGCTTCACGGCGGCTTGAAACCGGGCCAGTTGATCGTTCTTTCTCGTCGCGGCCAGAAACAGCCGATCTATTCGGAAATCACGGGGGAGAGGCCCAACACTTCGGCGGTTAAGACGTTGGACCTCGCAACAAAGGTTATGGCGCTCTATCAGCTGCCATGCCCAAACCCGAGTGAGAACCTCGAACACTATTCGGCTCGTCTCGCGGATCTCGTTCGAAAGAGAAACGTTCGCCATGCCCTCGATATGAAAGCCGGCAAAACTCAACGTGTCTAAGGTCGACCCGACCTGTCGGAACGCGTTACGAGCGATCCTGTGCGACCGATTTTTGGTCGCACGGGATTTTTTTTGGTTAAACGATCTCAATCGGCACTGACTGCGGGCTGCAGACGCCCGTCACGGCGCCGTTGAAGTTGAGCGACGTCTCTCCCTCAATGTCGTCGTTGAAGTTAAGTTCGAGCGCGTTGCTTGCGCCTTGGGTCACGTCATCGGGCACGAACAGGCCGGGGGTTGTTTCCCAGTCTGACGTGTTGAAGTCGTTGGCGTCGATGTCTCCGGCGAAGATTACGGTGAGGTGTGACCCGTTTCCTTGCGCTGGGGGAGTGATTTGTATGCAGCTCGAGGACGGCGCCAGGGCTGGCGGTCCACCTCCGGACAATCGACGCTGTGACCAACGACCCACTAAGCGACAACCTGGCTTACGTTGAAGGGTGAGCCCAGGAAGCCTCCGAAGTAAGTTTGGAGGGAAATGAATAGGCGGTTGCCCGTGACAGGCGCACCGAATTTCGCGGTGTACGCGGCGAGTGCGTTATGGGGCGAAGCGGCTGCGGCGGCGGTGACCGCAATTAGCCTGTAATCTCCGTTGAATTTGCGTCCCGCTGATCGTTGGGGGCTGACTCGGATGAAGAGGCGCACTCCTGTTGGGAGAGGCGTCGCCGTGTACGCGATTGAGAAGGCGGCGCTGGTGAGAGTGATAGTTGCCGTGAGTAGGTCACCTGGGGTGGCGAGTTCCGGCGCATCCGAGACGGCCGCGTCGCCGGCTTGGAGTTTGTTGTTGTTGACGGAGCAGTATGCGAGGAAGCCGTTGAGGTCGTACGTTTGGCCAAGGGAGTCGCTCCTTTGCATCATCAGTCCGAGCGAGAGCCACCCCGCCCGTTGTTCGTCTGTAAGATCACGCCATGCCGCGGCGTTCGTGACCATCCGTGCGCGCTGATTCAGTTGGGACGGCGTCCGTGGCTGGACGGGGACGGCTCGACGCCGGAAGTATTGACCGAACCGGTTGCGGCTCGCGGTCATTCCGTTTTCTGATCCCGATTGGGTTGGGCCTAGGTACTTCATCGGTCTTGTCTCGCGAGCGGTGGTAGCGTGGTCCAACGTGGGCCATGGCTAAAAATAACTATAAGGCCTGAATACGTCCCTGTCACGGCCTGGCGCCGTCCTGGAACCCCCCTACCCCCCTTTGCGCGAGAGCACTTGAAATCGAGTGGTCCGCGCGCAGTACAGCGAAGTGTGGCGACGGCGCAGCCGTCGTCAGCTGCATGAGAAGGGGCTAGCGGGGGTGCAGGGGGCGGCAATGAGCCCCCTGCCCGCCCCGCAAGCAGCGCCGCCGACTCATTCAGCGCTGTGCGGGGCGGAACCGGACGGAGGATCGAGCGCATGTGCCTTTGCGGCCGCAGGCCGCTTGCCCCGCTGCCCTCCGGGGGCAGCGGCCGCGAGCGAGGGAGCTGCCCGCGAAGCGGAATAGCAGCGACCGAGGCGAGCGGAAGGGGTGCCGGGGTTGCGGCGGCAGCTGCCACGGACGGCAGCTGCCGCCGCAAGGGCGGCAAAAAACGTGTGAGCGAGTCCGCGAGCGAACTCCGCTTTCACGGGATGGATGAACCAGGGGCTAATGATCGGGGCGGTTGCCATGGACGGCAACCGATCCCGCCGAACAGGATCGACGTCGGCGCCCTGCTTTTCGGGATTCGATTCTTTCGCGCAACCGTCGAAATCGGTGCCTTACTGGCGCATTCTCGCGCGCCTCCGACGCTGTCGTTTCTTGCGCGATCGGCGGTACTTTTGCGCTTTTTTGGCAATTTCGACATGCAGAATCGACAGGAAGTTGCAAGAGGAATTCTGGCGTTTTTGCGTCATTTTCGACTCCGCAAACTACTGAACACGCGACGATCAACCACCACATTTTGTTGCGCTCCGACCCTGGATTTGGGAATGGTAATTTGGGCAAATTGCCAGCTACCACTACATATAGATGTTCAGTGTACAGAAATCCAGGTAGGCGTGAAACCTCGGTTTTTTGCTACCGTTCTTCACGTCGACGTGGCTCACGAGCACGTGCTCGCCGACGCTCACGTGGACGCGCTTTCTGGAGCTACCAGAAAACAACGTAAGGATTTCTCGCATGTTCTCGAACGACTCAACGCGTGGCTCTAACCGCTGGCAAGTTCTCCGCCTTCGCGCTGGCAACAACTCCGAAGTAGTGAACCTCTCTCCGTCCTTCTTCGCGCTCACGACGCACTGGATTGGTCACACGGTGCCTTGTTGCCTCGACGATTGTGACCTCTGCGAGCTTTGCCCAGCTCGTGGGCTGTTCTATCTCGCGGTCTATTGCGTGAATCGGACGATGCTACTCGAGCTTGGTGCGCAGTCATCCGGTCATTTGGAGCAACACGCGAAGTTGCTTCATGGCGGCCTTAAACCCGGTCAGGTGATCGTTCTTTCTCGTCGCGGCCAGAAACAGCCGATCTATTCGGAAATCACGGGGGAGAGGCCTAACACTTCGGCTGTGAATACGTTGGACCTCGCAACAAAGGTGATGGCTCTCTACCAGTTGCCATGCCCAAACCCGAGCGAGAACCTCGAACACTATTCGGCGCGCCTCGCCGATCTTGTTCGAAAGAGAAACGTTCGCCATGCGCTCGATATGAAAGCCGGCAAAACTCAACGTGTCTAAGGTCGACCCGACCCGTCGGAACGCGTTACGAGCGATCCTGTGCGACCGATTTTTGGTCGCACGGGATTTTTTTTGGTTAAACGATCTCAATCGGCACTGACTGCGGGCTGCAGACGCCCGGCACGGCGCCGTTGAAGTTGAGCGACGTCTCTCCCTCAATGTCGACGTTGAAGGTGAGGGTGAGTTGGTTGCTTGCGGCTTGGGTCACGTCGATCGGCACGGATAGGCTCGGGGTTGTTTCCCAGTCTGACGTGTTGAAGTCGTTGGCGTCGACGTCTCCGGCGAAGATTACGGCGAGGGTTGTGCCGTTCCCTTGCGATGGGGGAGTGATTTCTATGCAGCTGGTGGACGGCGCCAGTGCTGGCGGTCCTCCTCCGCACAATCGACGTTGTGACCAACGACCCACTAAGCGACGACCTGGCTGACGTTGAACGGCGAGCCGAGGAAGCCTCCGAAGTAAGTTTGGAGGGATATGAATAGGCGGTTGCCCGTGACCGGGGCACCAAACTTCGCGGTGTACGCGGCGAGTGCGTTATGGGGCGAAGCGGCGGCGGCGGCGGTGACCGCAATTAGCCGGTAATCTCCGTTGAATTTGCGTCCTGCAGATCGTTGGGGGCTGACTCGGATGAAGAG
>DASUGI010000127.1:0-4102 GCA_036274115.1 Verrucomicrobiia bacterium | reverse complement strand
CCTTTGCTGTCCAAGGTTGCCGGCAACTTCGAAAGGACCGCTACACTGGGCGGGGAATCAGAAGACTTCGTACTTATCATAACTCTCAGAGTTATGATAGTTGTCAGAAATTATCCAGTGGCGCTCGGCGTGACGCTTACGGTTGGTGGCCGATGTGTAATCCAGCATTACTGCGAGATTCGTCACCGTGACGTTCCCCGCGCGGTCGCTCACCCTAAGCGTGATGTGATTCCATCCGTTGGTCAGTTCCACATCGTAAGCCTGGAAGTAGTTCGTCGTGAAATCAAACGGGTTCAGCGCTTGAACCGTTCGGCCACCGCCGCATTGGTGGTGATGGCCAAACAGAAATGCCCGCCCGCTGCGATTGCAACGGCATTGCTCAACCCGGCGGGGACACTCGCTAAACCGAATCGGTTCTTTCCCCAAGCTACGATTGTTCCATTCTCCTCCAAGGCAAGACTAAACCCGTCTCCCGCGGCAATAGCGACGACATTGCTCAGTGCTTTCCCATCGATCATTACTTGTCCGCTCGCAGTATACGGGCTCGCTTCTGTTGGAACTCCTATCGCTTGACCGCTTCCGTTGAATCCCCACCCCACTACATGCCCGCTCGCCGTTAACGCGAGGCTGTGGTTTTTCCCTACGGCAACGGCTACGATATTACTCAGTCCCTGCGGCGGAGCACCGTCAGAATAAATAGTTTCAGTACCCCAAGCGACTACACTGCCGTCCCGTCGAAGTGCCAAGTTGCGCTCTTGATTGCCAGACCCAGTTATTGACAGAGCGATAATATTGGTCAAGCCAGCGGGTAGCGGCCTGTAGCGGCCCCAGGCTACCACTGTGCCGTCAGCCTTCAAAGCCAAGCTATGCGTCGCGCCTGCAGCAATTGCGGTCACATTTGTGAGACCGGGAGGCACATCGGCTTGGCCGTAGCGATTATCACCCCAACCTACTACCAAGCCGTTGCTTTGGAGGGCCAAACTGTGCTGGCCGCCAGCACTAATCGCTGAGATATAGTCTGATCCAATTGGTGGGCGCGCTTGACCGTAATAATCGGACCCTCTCGCAACGACCTGCCCGCTGCTGCTGAGCGCCAGCCAGTGGAAATCTCCCGCTGAAACTGAAATAATGTTGGTCAACAATTCTGCGCCATGGGTTCGCTCAGTTTGTCGCGTCTTTTCGATACCTACCACACCACGCCTTGCGGAACCGTCGCCCCATTGAACGACTTCGCCCGGAGGTGTTGCGCAAAATACAAACCGGGGTGCAACGCCTAGCGCGAGCGCTGTGATTACAACAAACACGTTGAAGAATCTCATAAAACAAGTTCCTAATTCGTAGTGATAACGTCGGATGTTGTGCGTTGCACGGACCGTTCAAACTTTTGGATCGTAATCGAACCAGCAGCATCCATGGAGATTATTTGACTCCACCCTGTTAGGTTATTCGTTTGGCTGTTTCCAATCCACCATCGGCCGGGAATATTCCATGTGTAGCCGCCACCATAACCAACAGGCAATCCCGGACCTGGCTCGGTTGCCCAATCCCAACCGGGATCCCAGGAGTTGTCCTGCATTATTGGAATCGGCGTATCCGCGCCATTGCCGATATGTGAAAGCTCAGCCACCGGCACGTTTGTAAACCAGCCGGAAACAGAAGTGGCATTCTCTCCTACCTCCATTATGGTCACGCGATAGAAAGACACGTCCAAGGGCCCAACGAAAGGTCGTAAGTGCATCCCAGCGCCGGTCCAGCCTACGGGAACGTGGTTAGTGGAAATTATGTCAGCCCGTACAACCCCAGTCGGCTCCTTGACCTTAAACTTGATCCTGAATTTGGCTGTGCCTGCCACATCCACGGTCACTGTCGCGTTTCCTGCATTGCTGGGGGCCGTGTACCATACCCAGTTTCCAACAGTGGTATCGAAACCGCCGCTGGTCGTGCTCCACTGAGCCTCCGCGGGAAAATTCCCGGGTTCAAACCCGCAATTCACATACTCCCCCACTCCCAGTTGGAGGCGCTCCAAGTTCGGGTCCGTCAGAGCCGGATGCAGGGTTTCATGCACCAACTCGTGCCATGCCACGGATGCCCAGGCTCCGTAGTGCTTGGCGTCCCACACGTGCATGTTCAGGTCCTTCACCGCGTTGTCGGGCAGCGCCAGATAAAGATCGCCGTTATAAGGGTCATCGGGCCCTCGCCCCATCAACCACTGACCCAGCACTTGAATCCGGGTCGGGTCCACTTGTGATGGGCGTGTGCAGCCATGGCTGATCCGGCGCCCGCCCGTAGCTCGCGGCATTGCCAGTGATGTAAATCAGGCTTTTTCGGCTTATCCTCGCCTTGCCGCCAGTGTAAAGCTTCATCTGGGTTCTCGCTCCGACCTGAGCGGTCGCACTGCCATACAAACCGTAGTCCCATTCATCTCGTATGCCCCGGGCGAAATAATGGTGGATAAGAACCGGTGGATACCCACCGACGCCGCCCGAGCCGCCTAACCAGCCCAATTCGGCCACGTCCCGGTCCGGCACACCGGTCACGGAGCCATAGTCTTCAATAATGTTGGTCGTGGTAGTGTCGGCCCCAGTGCTGTCGGTGTAATGCGTGCCCCGGTTCGTCGACGTCCATGTGTAAACCGAAGTTTGACTCACGTTGTTGTCCTGGAAAGTGTCGGTCGCCTTTCCGAGGAAGGTGGTGACCCAGTTGCCGGTCCAGTCGCCAAATGGATCGGCTTTAACTTTAGCGCTGTAATTTTTGGTTCGCTTGGAGGTACTGAAGTAGCCCGGGGCTGAGAAGGTGGTGCCCTTGCTAACAGAATGGTTTAGAATCGCCACAAAGGCCGGCATTTCCAGCGGAACGCCAGCGTTTACGGGAGTGCCGCCTCCGCCGGAAAGATGAGCCAACGCTTCAAACGTTGCCGTGCCTTGACCCATCACCGGTACGTCCTGAGCCGTCCAGTTTCCATACTCATCGACCGTGGCAGCCACGCCGTTAACCGTCACCGCGTAATTGGTATCGCTCACTGTCCCGTTAACCGTGCCATTCGGCGTATAAAGACTCTCACCCGTGGGGGTGGAAGTAATGGTCAGGGTCACGCTGCTTTTGACCACGCTCAGGTTGGTATTGCTCACATTTCCTGCCGCATCCGTGGCGATGAGCGTCAAGTCGTTTGTGCCGCTCGCCAAAGGCAACCCTTCCACCCAGAACATTCCATTGCGCTCCACAATGCCGGTAATTTCATTCGTCACGCCGTTGGTGTCCACGAAACGGACTGTAGCCAGATTTGCTGCACTACCTCCTTTGCGGAGTAAAGTTGAAATAATCGTACGGTTGCTTGAACTCCGCTTCAAGCACCAGCGTGTTTCCTCGACCCCAGGCAAGCCATTTGCCAACCGCCTTACCGTCCTCAAAGCGCATCCACGATGCGACATGCCCTTCGTAGAAGCTAACGAAGAGACCGTTGACAACACCACCTTTGATTTGGCGGAAATTTAAAATGGAACAGTCGTCATTAGTTAAATCGACATCATATCCATTGTTCGATTTTGACCTAACCCTGACAGTCTTCATTCCTCCAAAGGCAATTTCCTCAACCGTGTCAGTGGAGGTTTGTCGAAAGGTTGCGACCAGACCTTTTCCGGAATTCGTCAAACTGACGAGGACTGTTCCGGAAGGCCCAAAATTCGTCGTGACGCTTCTATACCTAAGCGGAATATCGGCCAGCAATTTTTGTTCAGCCGCCGAAAAGAGATTTGTGTTCGAAACGGTGTTTGTGTAACGCGGCGCTGGAAACTGCGCCCGACCGCTAAACAATTCATTCACAAGGATTGTTATGTTGGTTTGACTGGAAGCCTCTAGTGTAGTGTCTCTGAATTGTCTTTCGTAATTCGCGAGTGTTGTGCCAGAGCCTCCCGTGCTCGGCGAATCTTTTCCAGGATTGCTTTGCCGTCGGCGCGCCATTCATTGTTGTGAACTTTTTTGCCGTCGTAAAAACGGCCGAACTGGCGTCGCACGATTTTCGGTATTTCGCCCGTGCTCCCATCGTGTTTTGTGGCCGAATAACCGCGCTCGGCTCGTAGCGTTGTGACCGCGTGGGCCATATGAG